>CAXTFX010000295.1:0-5971 GCA_964243185.1 uncultured Chthoniobacterales bacterium | reverse complement strand
ACCCGCGCCGACCGGCTCGCCCGCGCGCTGGACGCCTTCCAGTCCGTGGAGACGAAGGCCCCCATCGTGGCCGCGCAGACCGCGCGGATCAACGACCTGAAAGCCCGCCTGCGCGCCAGCGTGGGCAACCCGGCCGCCCTCCGGGGTTTCCAGCAGACGCTGGTCCGGGAAGCCACCAAGCTCGGCAGCCTCCAGGGCTGCGAGGACGACGCCGTCGCCGCCCGGCTGCGCGCGGCGTCCGTGTTCGTCCAGCTCCGCCGCTACGACGAGGCGCGCACCCTGGCCCGCGCCCTGGCCCCGCTGGCCACCAAACCCGCCGACGAGAAGACCGTCCTCTACACCGTCGCCCTGACCCTGGCCGCGCAGCGCGCCATCGAGCCGGCCGTGGGCGCCTACGAGGCGTTCCAGGCCAAGTTCGCCGGCGACCCCGTCGCGGAGAACCTGCCCCTGCTCGTCGGCGCCATGTTCCTGTCCGGCGCCCGGCCCGACCCGGCGCGGGCCATCGAGTTCTTCGACCAGTTCGGGAAACTCTACCCCAACAGCAAGCTGCGCGGCACGGCTCTCGCCGAGCAGGCGTCCGCCCTGGCCCGGCAGGGCAAGTTCGACGAGGCCCTCGCCGCCTTTGACAACGTGCTGGGGACCAAACCCAAGCCCGAACTGGCCGCCGCCGCCGCCCTCGGCCGCGCGCGGGTGCTCCAGCAGCAGGGCGACCTGCCCGGCGCGCTGGCGGGCTTCCGCCGGGTGCGCGGGGAGTTCCCCGCCCGGCCCGAGGCGGTGGAGGCGGGGTGCGCGGTCGGGACGGTGCTCCTCGCCGCCAAGGACGCGCCGGGAGCGGTGAACGAGTTGAAGGCGTTCGTCGCCAGAAACCCCGCCAGCCCCCTGACCCCCAACGCCACGCTGACCCTGGCGCGCGCCCAGCAGGCCGCCGGGGACAAGCCGGGCGCGCTGGCGACGCTGGCCGAGTTGCCGGGAAAGTTCCCCCGCAGCCCCGAGGCCCCCGCCAGCCTGCTGCTGCGCGCCAGCCTGCTCTACGCGGACAAGAACACCGCGGAGATGACAGAGGTCTTGCAGGAGTTCGCCCGCCGTTACCCGGACGACCCCAAGCTCTACGAAGCCACCGAGACCCTCGCCGCCGTCCAGGCCGCCGCGTCGCCGCCGCAGACCGGGGCGGCCGTCGCCACGCTCCGCGGGTTCCTGGAACGGCACGCCGATTCCCCCCGCGCGCCCGACGCCCTGCTGAAGATCGCCAACCTCCAGAGGAAGACCGCTACCGACCTGGGCCGTTACCTCGTCCTCGGCGCGGACCAGCGGGAGGTCTGGAAAAAGGGTCTCACCGCCAGCATCGCCACCGCGGAGGAGCTGCTGGACAAGCACCCCGACGCCGGCGCCCCCGTCGCCCTGGTCCTGACTTGCCTGCTCGACGGCCAACGGTTGCTCGCCGACGCGAAGCTCAAAACCGACGCGGAGATTCCCGCCTACTGCGCGGCCTTGGCCGAGCGGCACGCCGGCAACCCGGCCCTGGGCAGCCGCATCCGGTTCCGCGGCGCGGCGCTCCAGGCCGAGAGGGACCCCGCCGGCGGGATCGCGGCCATGCGCGCGGCCTTCGACCCGGCGCTCATTTACTCCCCGGCCGACCTGGACACCTTCGCGGGCGCCCTGCTGCGCGCCGGCGACGCCGCCGCGGCGGCGGGCGTGCTCGAGAAGGCCGCCCGCGATTACCCCCTTCCCGCCGGGGTCGCCCCCGCGCAGGCCGCCCCCGACGTGCAGGAGGCCCAGGCGCTGGCGCTCTACGGCCAGGCCCGGCTCGCGGAGGCAAAGGCGGACCACGCGGGCGCCGCCGCCCTTTACGGCCGGTTGAAGGCGGAGTTCCCCCGTTCCCCCAAGCTGGCCGAGGCGAACCTGGGTCTGGCCCGGCCGCTGGTCGCGGCGGGGAAGTTCGACGACGCGCTCCGGCTGCTCTCGGAGGTCGCCCGCGCCCCGAACGCGCCGTTGGAAACCCGCGCTCGCGGCATCCTGCTCACGGGCGAGGTGTTCGAGCGGCAGAACAAGTTGCCCGAGGCGATTGATGCGCTGCTGAAGGTGGCCGTGTTCTACCCCGGCGCCGCGACGGAGGCGGGCGAGGGGCTGTGGCGCGGTTCCGGGTTGCTGGAACGGCAGGCCGCCGGGCTTTCGGAGGCGACCAGGCCCAAACAATCCGAGCAGCGCGCCCGCGGTCGGAAGGCGCTGGAGGACCTAGTGGCGAAATATCCGGCGACGCCGCACGTCGGGGAAGCGAAGTCGAAGCTGGCGGCGAAGTAAGAATTCCAAACCCCCGGAGGGAGGCAGGCCCCTGCCTCCCTAGAATCGCCTTTGGACCCGCGCCAGGTGGCTGACAGTTGGCCGTAAGACCGGTTTGGCAAAAACTCGCTGGTCAGCCGGTGGTGAGTTGTTGAAGGCAACGTCAGGGAGGCAAGGGCCTGCCTCCCTCCACCCCGTTTACAACAACCCCTTCGCCTGCTTGCGCGCGCACAGGTCCAACGTCGCGAGGGTGTTCTCGTCCACCTTCCCCCGCAATCCCGGCATCAGCGCCAGCCAGTGGTAAACGGACTCCGCGAACATCCGCGGCAGGACCGGCGGCAACGCCAGCAGGGCATCGAGGGACGTGATGACCTGCGCGGCGATGCGTTCGGTCAACAACCGGCCGCCCTCCAGGCTGCGGCCCTCGTCCAGCACGCGCTCGGGCGGCGTCTCCGCCGAGCCCCCGCCGGCCCGGCGCAGGGCTTCCTGGTAGAGCGCCATGCTGTCGAGCTGGACGACCCTGGTGCGCGGGAAGAACGAGGACATCAGGTTCCAGGCGCCGGCGTTGTCCTCCTGGTCGCCGCCAGTGCGGAAGTCCGTGCGCAGCAGCACGCTGGGAATGTCGGCGAACTTGGCGAAGAGGTATTCGACCACCGTGCCGCTGTCGAGCTCCGGCCCGTCGTAGTGGAACAGCCCGAGGTCGCAGCCCAGGAGCGTGCGCAGGTCCTGGTCGCGGATGGCGTGGGCCGTGGTGTCGCGCTGCTCGAGGTTCTGCGGCAGGATGGAAACGTAGCGGCCACCCGAGAGCGCGAAAACCGCCTCGGCCAGCGCGGCGTTCCCGAGCAGGTGCTTGGCGGAGAAGAGTTCGCCCCCGAAGTAAACGGTGTAGGAATCGGACATGGCAGCAAGGATGGAGGTTGAAGGTTGAAGGTTGAAGGGCGGAGTGCCCTCAAACGAGGCCTTTTCCCTCCTCTCTGCCTTCATCCTTCTTCCTTCAACCTTCATCCTTCCAAAACCCCCGCCAGCCGCAGGTTGGGATCAATGTCCACCTCGACGGCCGTGACCAGCCCGGCCACCAGCGCGGGGGCGGCGGCGTAGGCGATCATCGCCGCGTTGTCGGTGCAAAGCGCCGGCGGGGCGAGGAGCAGTTCCAGCCCGGCCTTGGCGCACGCCCCCTGGAAACGCGCCCGCAGCCGCGTGTTCAGCGACACCCCGCCGCTCACGGCCACGGTGCCCCGCCCCGTCGCGCGCGCGGCGGCCAGGGTTTTGCCCACGAGCACGTCCACGACCGCCTCCTGGAAGCTCGCGCCGAGGTCCGCCAGCGGCCAGGGTTCCGGGAGCTTGGGCAGGAGGTAGCGGACGGCCGTTTTCAACCCGGAGAAGGAGAACTGGAAGTCGCCGCTCTGGAGCATGGATCGCGGCAGGGCGAACCGCGCCGGGTCGCCACCCCGGCCTTCCCGCGCCACCCGGTCAATCTCCGGGCCGCCGGGGTAGGGCAGGCCCAGGAGCTTGCCCACCTTGTCGAACGCCTCGCCCGCGGCGTCGTCCACGGTGCCCCCGAGCCGGCGGTAGCGCCGGAAGCCCGCCACGTCGAACAGCAGCGTGTGCCCCCCGCTGACCACCAGCCCGACGGCCGGGCGCACGTCCCCCGGGAAGAACGGCGAGAGGAGGTGCCCCTCCAGGTGGTTAACGCCCACGAACGGCTTCCCCAGCCCCAGCGCGAGCCCCTTGGCCGCCGCCGCGCCGACCATCAGCGAGCTGGCCAGCCCCGGCCCGAGCGTGGCGGCCACGCCGTCCACGGCGCCCAGCCCGACGCCGGCCTCGGCCAGGGCGCGGTGCAACACCCCCGGCAGCACCCGCAGGTGCTGTCGGCTGGCGACCTCCGGGACGACGCCGCCGTAGGCCCGGTGCACGTCCACCTGGGAGGCGACCACGGCCGCGAGCAGCTCGCCCCGGCCGCGCAGGAGGGCCACGGCCGTCTCGTCGCAGGAAGTCTCAACGGCGAGGAGCAGCGGGGCCGCGGCGACCGGAGGCATCAGGCGTTCCCCCCGAGGAGTTGCGCGACGGTCAGGCCGGCGTCGGGGAACGCGGCCGGGGCCAGCCGGTCCGCGCCCGCGGCGACAAACGTTTCCCCGTAGCCGCCCGTCCCGTCCGGCCGGCGGTAAATCTCCACGTTGCGGGCGACGAGGTTCACCAGCCACAACTCGGCGACCCCGGCGCGGGCGTAGAGCGGCAGCTTCTTCTCGCGGTCGAACAGGAGGGAGGAATCGGCCACCTCCACGAACAGGAAAACGTCCGCCGGGGTGGGATGACCGGTGGCGTAGAAGTCCTCCCGCGGGCGGAGGAGGACGAAATCCGGCTGCGGCTCGGACCCATCGTTCACGTGAACCGGGTTCTGCGCACAAACGATCCAACGGTCCCCGCCGAGCCGGGCGAACAGATTCACCAGCCGCCGGTTGGCGCTGGCGTGGAAGGGGCCGGTGGGCATCACGTCGAAAACCTGTCCGTCCAGCAGTTCCACCCGGTCGTCGGGCCGGAGCACGCCGGTGTCGGCCATGCGGTAGTAGTCCGTCACCGTGAACCGGTGCGGACCGCCGGGCGGGGACGGCGGGGGCGCGGGGGTCGGGCAGGTCGTCGTCGGGGCGTGCATGGTCGGGAAAAGGCCGGCGGACGCCGGCACCTTGCCAGCGCGGGCCGGCGTCGGCAACCACCGTCCGCGGCGCGGGGGCGGGGCACCGGCCGGGCCCGGCCGCAATCGCGGTTGACCACCCGGGGCATCCGCGCCCAACGTCGCCCCCGTCATGGTCATGCGCCTGCTCCTGCTGTTCGTTCCCGTTTCCCTGTTGCTCGGCTACGGCCTGCACGCGGCCCCGGCGTGGGTCTTCCTCACGGCCCTCCTGGGCATCATCCCCCTGGCCGACCTCGTGCGGCGGGCGACCGAGGCCGTCGGGGAGCACGCCGGGCAGGCCATCGGCGGGTTGCTCAACGTCAGCTTCGGCAACGCGCCCGAACTCATCCTGGCGCTGTTCGTCCTCGGCCGCGGGGAAGTGGAGGTCGTCAAGGCCCAGATCACCGGCTCCATCATCGGCAACGCCCTCCTCGGCCTGGGCTTGGCCATCGTCGTCGGCTCGTGGGGACGGGAAAAGCAGACCTTTAAGCGCGAGCGGGCCAGCCTGTTGTCGTCGTTGCTCATCCTCTGCCTGATCGCGCTGCTGCTGCCGGCGGTCTTCGACTACACCCTGCGCGGGATGGACGGCGGCCGGCACGCCGCGCTGGCCGACGCGGTGGACGAACGCCTGAGCCTGTGCGTGGCGGCGGTGCTGATCGTCGTTTACCTGGCCAACCTCGTTTACACCCTGCGCACGCACCGGGACGTGTTCGCCATCCAGCCCGACCCGGGGGACACGGCCCCGGAAGCGGCGGCCACCGGCTGGTCGTTGCGCAAAAGCCTCGGCCTGCTGGCGGTGGCGACGGTGTTCACGGCCGCGGAGGCGGAACTGGTGTCCGGCGCGCTGGAGGCGACGGCCAAGGGTCTCGGCCTGGGCGAGTTCTTCCTGGGCGTGACGGTCCTGGCCGTGGTCGGCAACGCCGCCGAATACGTCTCGGCCGTGCACTTCGCCCGGCAGAACCGCATGGGCCTGGTGATGACCATCACCGTCGGCTCGACCATCCAGATCGCGCTCCTGGTGGCCCC
>CAXTFX010000294.1:0-5971 GCA_964243185.1 uncultured Chthoniobacterales bacterium | reverse complement strand
CCCGTGCCGGCGGCGACGCCCGCGATGTCGGCGCCCGTCCAGCGGATGATGGCGGCCTGCTCGACGGCAACCTGGCCCCAGGCGCGGGCGGACACGTCGCGCTGGACCCGGTAGTAATACAGGCCGCTCTGCGCGGGCAGCTCCATCGGCGGGAAGCGCTCCTCCTTGAGCTGCACGCCGCGGATGGCGCGGCCGGCCAGGGAGCGGGGCATGAGCTTGAAGCGATCCGGGTCCTCGATGAGCCGGGCCAGTTGGCGCGGGTCCTCGCGGGTGTGGATGCCCAGGAAGAAGTCCACCGGCGTCGTGAAATGCTCCGGGGAGAAATACGCCTCGTGGTAGCCCTCGGCCGGGGTGAAGTCCACCTTGGCGAAGCTGGCCGCGACCGTGCCCCGGAGGTGGCCGCGGATCTTGGTGGCCATCTCGTAGAACGGCAGGAACGGCCGGTCGTGGTCGTAGGCCGGCGTGTCGAAGTCGTCCCGGTCGGGCTGGAGCGCGGAGAGCTCCCCGAGCAGTTCCTTCATTTCCAGATAGAACTGGAACGTCGGCACGCTCGGCGCCTCCACCAGGGCGGGCAGCCGGCCGGCGTGGCGGTTGAGCGTGCGCAGGCGGAGGATCTGTTCGAGCTGCATCCCGCGCAGGTTGTTCCAGTCGAAGCCGCCGCGGGTGGTTTGCAGGACGAGCTCCTTCCGGGAGGCGTCCACCTGCGCGGCCAGGTCCCGCACGAGCTCGCGCAACGCCGGGGAGCCGGCGAGCACGAGGCAGGGCGGGGCGAACTGCGCGTCCTGGCGCGGCAGGCCGACGTTCTCCCCGGCCGCGGGCAGGATTTTCAGGAGCGGGATGGTTTCCAGGTCCGCCCGGTCGTCGGTTTCGAGCAACAGCCGGGCGTTGACGCGGCGCACGAGCACGGGCTGGGCGTTGTCGCCGGAGTTCTCGTCCGTCACGGCGGCCTCGGCGACGCGGTAGAGCAGCTTGGCGCGGGAGTCCGCGCCGGGGTCCGCCGTGTTGGCGCGGGCGTCGAACCACAGGGGCACGCCGAGGAGCACCGTGACCTGCCCGCCGTGCGCCTGGAACGCCTGCCGGATGTCGAGCACGGGCAGTTCCGCCGTGTCGGGAAAGTCCACCTCCACGCCGCTGGGCATGACCACGCGCAGCCGGTCGAAGCGGATCTGGAAATTCTCCAGCGCGTCCGCCGACAGCCGCACGTCCGCCACGCCGTAGGGATAGGCCCACGCGCGCCGGCGCTCGTCGCGCAGCCCCTCGCCCACGCTGCGTTGGAGACGCTGGAGGTGGTGCGGCTGGAGGAACAACCCTTCGTGCCAGTGGATTTGAATCGGGGCAGCCATATCAGAAGCTTAGGTGGTCGTGCGCGCGGTCCGGGGAGCGCACGCGCCCCGCGCGCTCTGGCCGGCGCCCCCGCCGGGCAGGTCGGCGTCGGAGACTTGGGCGGGGGCGCCCAAGCCGGCACGCGGGGGCGCGTGCGCTCCCCGGATGCCGATTGGAGCGGTTGGACTTTTTTTGCTTGTCATCGTGGGGGGATGCCAGGGTTAAATCGGCTCCGAAAATTTTAACCGCCGCCTGCCGGTGGTGGAACTGCCGGGGGCCGGTTGGGGCCGAGGATGGCCGTTTCCGCGTATTGGGCGATGGCGTTGAGCAGCTCACGCTCGATGGCCGCGCCGCTGATCTGGCCGAACATCTCGGTGTATTTGCGCCAGTTACGCTGCTCCGCGCTGGAGAGGAAGCTCCCGCCGCCGGCGGCCGCCGCGTTGGCCACGGCGTCGGGGGAAAAGCGGGCGAGGTAGTTGCGCGCGAACGTGCTCCCCGCCGGCCCGATGGCCGCGAGCAGGCCCGCGATGAGGTGGCGCGTGCGGTCGAGGGTCTGCCCGACCTGCGTGGCGACGACCTCCGGGTCCCCCGCGAGGTAGCGGCCGGCGAGGCGGCGGAAGTCCGCGTCCGGCCCGGCGTCGCGGCGGATGATGCTCTGCGGGGCGACCTGTTTCCAGACGCTCCAGGCGAGCTGGTCCAGCGCGATGGTCAGGTCCACGAGCAGCCCGCACAGGCGCGCGGCCCGCTCCGGGTCGGTCTCCTGCGTGGTCCCCAGCCCGAGCCGGGCGCGGGTCTCCGCGGGCAGGTCGAAGGCGCCGGCCGCCCCGCCGCCGGCCGCGGCCGTGGCGTTCCCGAAGCCGGCTTCCGCGAGCCGCACGCCCCAGGCGGCGCGGGTCTCGGCGGGCAGCGTCGGGGCGGAGTCAATGAGGTCCGCGACCATCACCTCCGGCGGCAGGCTCAGGAGGGCGACCTCCGACTCACCCCCCTTTGGCGGGGCGAAGTCCGGGAACTGCTCGGCCAGGGCGTCGAGGTGACTGCCGCGCCGCGCCGGGGCGATGTCGTGCAGGGCGCGTTCGATCTCCTCCTTGAGGAAATCCAGCCGCAGGTCGGGCGCGTCGGCGGCGGCGTCAGCCTGGAGGACGCGCAGGCGGGCGGCGAGGCGGCCAGCCCAGGCGGTTTCCTCGGCGGGAAAGGTCTTCATCGGGAGCCAGGGGGATTTCGCAGTTGCGTTCCGGTCGTCATCCCGGAATGCTGCGGGAGGAACAGCATCTAACACGGCCGGAAACCCCTTTGGCAAACAAAATCCCCGCGCCCATGTCCGACGCCCTCCCCGCCGGCTGCCTGGCCGCCCCCGTCAGCCCCGCCGATGGGGGTGCCCCGTTGCGGCTGTGCGCGGTGTTGCGGGGCGGCGCGCTCGTTCCGCTCGGAGAATGGCCGGATGCCTCGGGCTTCCTCGGCTGCGTGCGGGACGCGGGCGGCCGGGTGCGCGAATGGCTGGAATGGCGCGTGCAACAACCGCCGGATGACCCCAACGAGACCGACCTGGCCGACGAACGCTGGCGCCGCCGCGCGGAGGCCCTACGCACCCTGGCGCCGGATGACGCGCTGGAGACGGGCTGGGAAACGACCCGGCCCGCGCCCATGCGCCTGGACGCCGCCGGTGGGGAGCCCGGTGACGCGGGGACCGTGCCCTTCAATCCCCACGCCGGGTTGCTCCTCGCGCGGCGGTTCCTGCCGCTGGACTACGAGAATTTCGCCGACGCGCTGGGGGGCGCCCCGTGGCCGGGTCTGGTCCAAGGCAAGGGCGCGTTCCCGCTGCCCGGCGTTTACGAGGCGTTGCGGCACATCGAGCAGCCGGAGCGGGCGGGCGACGGCGGGCACCTCTTCGGCGCGCGGCGCGGGCGGACGGCGCGGCTGGCGGAAGCGTTCCACCTGAAGATCCACCTCCTGCTCGGCGCCGCGCGGGCCGTGCGCGGCTACGTCGCGGCCACGGGCGGACCGTTGCTCAACGTGTCGGCGGAGGGCTTTCGCGTCGCCCTGGGCGAGCCCAACGCCGGGTTGCCGTTCCTGTGGACGGCCCGCACGGTCCTCGTCCGCCCGGGCGACGCCGTGGCCCTGGCCGTTTCCGAAACGATGGCCGGCGGGCAGGCGCGCTACCACTGGCCGGGCGGCGCCGGGACGGACGGCCCGACGCTCTACCGGCCGGCGGCCTTCAACCGGGCCGCGGGCGGGCGGGGAACGGTGCGCCTGCGTAAAATCGCCGCGCCCGGCCCGGAACTGCTCCAAGTCGAGGGAACGCTCATCGCCGAGGAGAACCTGCCCGAAACCCCCAGCGACCTCCTGCGCCTGCGGCTGCGCGTCAACGACGCCGCGCGGGTGGACCTTTTCGGCCACCTGGACGCCGCGGCGGGCCTAGCCACCGGCGAGACCCGCTTCCGCACGCTGCCCCAGCGGTTCCCGGCACCCGTTGCGGCAGCCCTGCAAACGGCCGCGGGCGGGACGTTTCCCGGCGTGCCCTTCGAGACGCTCCCCATGCTCGGCTCGCCCTGCGACCTGCACGCCCTCGGGGTGCTCGGCGTCCGCACGCTGCTGGTCAACGACGGCAACACCCTGGCCGAGGCGTTGGACGAGACGCTGTCCTTGGCCCGTCAAGCCGCCGCGGGCGACCCGTCCGTGGCGCTGGAGACGCGCCTGGAAACGCTCTCCCGCGAGGACGCGCGCTGGACCGAGGCGCTCGGCCCCGGCCGGCTCCTGCGCGGCGGGCTCCAGCCGGGGGAGGTCGGCTCGGAACTGCTCCCCACGGGTCCGTGGTGGTCGGCCCTGGCGGCGCTGGTGCGCTGCTTCCCCGGCGTCGGCCCGGACGCGGTCTGCCGCGACCCCGGCGACGCGCCCGCGGGCGTGCCGGAGGCGGCGTTTGACCGGCTGATCCTGGACCTGGAAACCCTCGCCCGGCGCACGCGCGGGCTAGTCCTGCTCGGGGACGTGGCGCTCAACCGCGAGATTCGCGCGGCCATCCGGCAGTTCGCGGCGTCATAGGGGCCGGGGTTTGTCCGCAGATGACGCAGATATCCGCAGATTATTTTTAAGGGGTGGAGGAAGGCCGCGGACACCGTCTGCCGAAACTCCGAACCCCTTCCTATAATCTGCGGTAATCGGCGTAATCCGCGGACACAACAACCGTCCGACTACGCGCCCCGCCCCGCCCGCTGCTCGTGCAGCACGTCGGCCGCGTTACGCACGAATTGCTCGTCGGTTAGCCCTTCGCGCAAATCCTCCGGCAGTTCCCCGCTGCCCAGCGTCGCCCGCAGGCGCCCGGCGAGTTCCCCGAAGATCTCCACCCGGGCGGCCGGCTCCAACTCCTCGCGCCGGCCCAGCGCGCCGAGCAGCACCGCGGCCTCCGCCGGGCCGACGCGCGAGCGCAGCCGGGCGGCCAGCACGGGGTGGGCGCGCAGGGAGTTGTATTTGCCCGCCAGCAGCCCGCGCAGGTCCGGCTCCGGCGCGGGGCGGGTGCGGATGACCACCGTGTCCGCCGCGAGGTCCCCGAGCCGTTGGCAGCGGCGGTTCAGGAAACAGGCCGCGCCGCCGACGAGGTAGAACCCCGGCAGGGCGTCCACCGCGCGCAGGAGGTTCCGCACGACGACCTGGGAAAACCGCAGCCGCAGCCCCCGCACGTCCGCCACGCGCAGGCGCAGGACGCGCTTGCCCGGCGTCTGCCCGCGCCACAGGCCCTCGAAGGCGATGCCGTAGAGGATCGGCACGGCGAAGAACAGCAGCGTGCGGAGGGCGCCGCCGAAGTCCTCATTGGCCAGGAGCAGCGGCCGCACGAGGTAGGCGATCAGTTGAAAGAGCAGCAGCGTCGCCGCGCAGTCAATGAGCCACGCCAGGAAGCGCGTCACCGGCCCGGCCAGCGGCAGGGAAAACGAAACGCCTTCGGGGAGGCGGACCTGGAGGGTGTTGAAACGCATGGGGCCGGCTTCGCCGGAATGACGAAATCAGAATGACGAAACCCAAAGTGATGGCGAAGAAAGGCGGTGGGGAGGGGTTCTGGTTCTCATCATTCGGACTTCGTCACTCCGCCCGCCGGGCGGCCTCCCCCGAGCGCCAGGAACATTCCCAGCCCGACCAGTTGCGCGCTGCCGAAGGCGATCTTCAGCCAGTAGGGGATCACCGGCTCGTGGTATTGGGAAAAGAACGCCTCGATCAACCCCGCCCACACCAGGAGCACCGCCGCCCCGCCGCAGAGCGTCGCCACGTCCGGGGTCACGGCCCGCATCCGCTCGCGCATCCGGGCCCGGCGGCCCCAGCCGACCAGGGCGCCGCCGAGGACCAGGCCCGCCTGGCCGGCCAGCAGGATGCTCGGGATCTCCACGGAGCCGTGCGGCAGCAGCCAGCCGGCCACGAACACGCCCTGACCGTCCAGCACGTAATCCCAGACCACCGCGCCGAGGATGACGCCGTTGTAGAACAGCATCGCCACCGTGCCGATGCCCCACGTCAGCCCCAGGGCCGCCGCCGTGAAGGACACCTTGATGTTGTTGGCCATCAACGCCGTGGAGAACGAGGCCTTGCCGTCACGCAGGTGCTGGCCGCGCTCGGTTTCCTCCCGGGCGACGCGCTCGGAGGGCCGGCCGTTGAGGTGGGAGAACTG
>CAXTFX010000293.1:0-5972 GCA_964243185.1 uncultured Chthoniobacterales bacterium | reverse complement strand
GTTCAAGCCCGAGCCCGGCCGGCCGCCGGACGACACCGCGGCCATCGTGGATTCCTGGTTCGTGCTCCAGGAACCCCTGTTCTCCAACCTGGAACCGCCCTCGCCGAAGTTCGTCCCGGCGCTGGAAACGGAAATCCAGGAGGAGCCGGGCGGCTTCCTGCGCGGGCCGAACCGGAAAACGTTCGTCACGGCCCGGGTGCCGCAGATGTTCGTGGAGTTGTCCCACGTCGTCATGGGCGAGTCCGCCCGGCAGATCCTTGGCCTGCTCGACCTTAACGAGGGCGGCAACTACTCGTTGTCCTCCCCCAAACGCTACGCCTGGGACACGGACCTGACCGGCCGCGACGCCAACGCCTGGTGGACGATGGTGCTCAACCGCTGGAACGCCGAGGCCCGCACCCGCGCCGCCCTGCCCAAGCTGGCCGGCAGCGTCCTGCGCTTCATGCCCACGGACGGCCGCGACTGGCCCATCACCGAGCCGCCCAACGAGGACCCGGAGAAGTCCCGCCGCCCGCCGCCGAACCCGCAGGAGCCGAGCTACCCGCGCTCCGACGCGATGTGCTGGGCGGCCCTGGCCGTCCTCGAAATCGCCCACCGGCAAATCACCTCCGAGGAGTGGCGCAAGGGGAACAACCCGTTCATCCCGCGCCGGCTGCGGAACGTCCTGGTCACGTTCCCCTCCGGCTGGAGCGGGGAGGAGACGCGCGTTTACAAAGCCAAATGGCAAAAGGCCATTGACATCTTCACCCTAGCCCACCTGCGGGACCCGCGCTCCGTGACCGAGGGCGGCGACCGGCCGCTGCTGCTGATGGACCTGGATGAGGCGGTGGCGTCGCAAATGCCCTTCGTGTTCTCCGAGATCCGCCGGCTGGGCAACATCGGCGAGAACTGGATCGAGCTGTTCGGCCGCGGCAAGCTCACCGCGGCCCGGGTGCGCCTGATGACCGTGGACATCGGCGGGGGCACGACGGACGTGTCCATCGTCGAATACGGCGACACCCACGAGGGCGGCGGGATCAACCTCGAAGCCACCCTCCTGTTCCGCGATTCCTCCTCCGTCGCCGGGGACGCGCTGACGAAAGAGATCATCGAGTGCGTCCTCCTGCCCACGTTGGGGGAGGCCTACCGGGACGACGGCTCCGGGCAGACCCGGTTCGAGAACTTCTTCAACGCCGCCCACCAGACCGCGGCGTCCAAGGCGAAGTGGGCGCGCATCGTCAAGCTGGTGTTCATCCCCGTCGTCCGGCAATGGCTCAAGGACCTCGCCGAGAACCGCTACGGCTCGCCCGAGACCGGCGCGGGCTGGTCGCCCGACCGGATCATGGGCGCGGAGGGTCCGCTGGTGGACCACGCGGCGTTGGACGAGTTGAACGCGCTGTTTGCCGCCACGGGTCTGGGTGAGCACCTCATGGAGGCGTCCACGCCGATCAACTACGACCCGGAACAGGTCAAGGCGTGCATCACGCGCACCTTCGGCCCGGTCATCAACTCGCTGGCAAAGTTCGTCACGGCCTTCGAGGTGGACTTGGTCACCCTGAGCGGGAAACCCTCCGAGCTGCCCCAGATTCGGATTCTGCTCGAAGACCTCCTGCCCGTGCTGCCGCAGCGGATCGTCCAGGCGAAGGGGTTCCCCGCCGGCGACTGGTATCCGTTGAGCACGGACAACCGGGTGGCCGATGCCAAGAGCGTCACCGCCGTGGGCGCGGCGCTCTACCAAGCGATCAAGAACGGGCTCATCGGCGGTTGGAACATCCAGCGCCAGAGCAGCGAGCACGTCATCCCGGCGAACTACTGGGGCGCCATGCCGGTGCGGAACCGGCCGTTCCAGTTCGCCCAGCTCTACCTCAAGCCGGACGAGGACGAGGCCACGGCCAAGGTCCAGATCGGCACCCAGATCGGCCGCAAGCTGCTGCCCAGCGCCGCGCGGCCGGAACCCGTTTACAAGTTCCGCTGGCGCGACGCCGGCCAGTTCACCGGCGCCCACCACAACACGCTGCTGGACGTGCGGTTGGAACGGGTCCGCCCCGAGGTCCCCGGCGAGGCTGAGAGCCTGCGGTTGCTGGAGGTTGCCGGCGTCGTCAACGGGCGGCCGATCACGTTGTCCGACGTGGAGCTGAAGCTCTGCACCCTGGAAGATGGGGAATATTGGATTGATAGCGGCCGTTTCGAGGTGGTCTGGCCCTGAACGTTATGGACGACGATTTCCTTCACGGCACCATCGAACGGCTGATCGTGGAAGTGCACGGTCACGCCGAGCGTCTTGCGCGTTTGGAAGGCGCTGCCGTTCCTCCCACCGCCGCGACCGCGGCCGTCGCTCCCGGTGCCCCTCCGGCCGTGAAGGACCAGGGGGCGGAGGCCCTTCGCTTAGAGGAACGAGCCGAAGCCGCCCGGCAACGCCTCGCCGAAACCCAGTCCCAAGCAGAAGCGGCCGACCAACGCTTGGCCGAACTCACCCGCCGCGGCGAGACAGAACGCGCGACCCTCGACGCCAAGGCGGAAGCCGTCCGCGCGGAACTCGCCACGCTCGCGCAGGTTCGCCGCGTGCAAGAGAAAATCTGGCCGCGGTTCCTGCTGGCGGCGGACGGCCCGTTCGTTCCCTGGAAGGACCGGCTGGAACGCGCCCTCCTGGCCGAGCGCACGCCGGCCGCCGCGGCGCTGCTCTTCGCCAACCTGCACGCCTACACGGCCTGCCTCCTGGAAGCCGACCAGAAATACCTGCGCGACACCCTGCGGGACGTTTCCCGCTTCCTGCTCGCCTGGGTCAAGGAAGACGGCGCGGACGAGCGCGCCGCCGGCGCGGTGGCCCAGCAGTGGGCGGACGCCTTCAACGTCGAATGCGCCGACCGCGTCGTGTTGGAGGTCCCCGAGCCCGGGATGCCGATCAACACGCAGTGGATGAACTTCGTGCCCCGCGGCGGCGCCTCGCCGGACGTGGTCCAGGTCGTCACTTGGTGCGTGCGCGACGGGCAACGCCGCGTCGTTCACCGCGCGGAGGTTTTTCCCTGAACCCTCCCCCCGCCGTCATGCCGCTAAAACCCGTTCCCGACCAGGGGCTTGAACTTCCCCTGGGTGAATACCAGAAGCTGCGGGCCTTCCAGGGCGGCGGCTGGTATTGGGACCACCACCACCAGCAAACCATCCGCGAATGCCTCGGCGAGTTCCTGCCGCGCGTCGAGGAAACGGGCGGCGGGGAACGGGGCGGAGCATTGTTCCAGCACTTCGTCCACGGCCGGGAGGCGGCGGCCCGCAGCCGGCCCATCGCCGCCGGCGGCGACCGGGTGCCGCGGGGCGAACTCCGGCGCCTCCACCGCGCCCTCGAAACGCTCAAGCGCAAGGCCGCCGATCCCGGCACGGACCGGGACGCGAAACGCATCATCGAGAGCTTCACCCTGCCGGACCCCGCCAAGGACCCGGAACTTTACCGCCTGCACGGTCCGCCGTGGCGCCGCCGGCTGCTCGTGCTCTGGGGCTGCGAGCGGGAGGCGGGCAGCTCCGTCGCCCCCGCCGCCGCCCTCGGCCGGGTGCCCGTCGAAGCCACGTCCACGACGTGGCTGCGCCGCTGGCCGCTGCTGCTCGGCGCGTTGCTCCTGCTCCTGGCGCTGCTGCTGTTGGCGGATCTGTGGCAGAACCGGCGCCGGGACGAACCAATCCCTGCGGCTAACGGCCCGACGCCGACGCTGGCCGCGCCGGGAACGAACCGCGGGGGGCTTGCGCCCTCGTCCGCTTCCCTCGCGGGAGCTCCGCCCGGAGCCATCGCCCCCACCGACCGCGCGTCGGCCGCCAACCCCGACCCCGCTCCCGGCAGGAATTCCGACCCGGCCGCGGCGGGGGCATCGGCAAACCCGGCCACCGCCGGCTCCGGCGCGACGGCAACCTCCGGCGGTTCATCCGAACCAGCTTCTCTCCGGCCAACCGCCTCGCCCCCCGCCCGGCTGCCCGCCGCGGGTGGGTCCGGCCCCGCCGCGCTTCCGGCCGTTTCCCCGACCGGGTCCGCTGTTTCCGGGGTGCCGTCTCCTGCCGACAACCCGGCCAACGCGGCGGCCTCCACCCCGCGGCCGGCCGCCGCTCCGCCCGGAAACAGTTCCCCACCGCCCACGGCGCCGAGTCCTGCCGGCTCCCCCGCGAACGCCGCCAGCCCCGCGCCGCCGGACGCCGCCGTCCTCCTGCCCACCGTGACCATCGCCGCCCGCAGCTCCCCGTCGCCGAAGGGCGGCAAGGTGGACATGCTCCTCACCGCCACCGCCCGCGGCGAGGACGGCCGGGCGGCCCCGCTCACCGTCACCGGCTGGCGCGTTGACGGCAAAGCGCCGCCGGACGCGGCTCGTCCCGCCGAGGCCGGCCAGCTCAACCTCAGCCTGCCGGAGGGTCCCCACCGCGTCCGCGTCACCGGCACCGCCAACGGCGTCCCGGTTGAAACCGAGGCGGTCGTCGAAGTCCAAATCCGTTCCCAGAGCGACGTGCGCGTCAAGCCCGGCGCGCCGCCCCGTTAAATTCCCCCTGCACCCCATGTCCATCTCCCTCGTCAAAGGCCAGAAAATCTCCCTGGAAAAGACCGCCGGCACGCCCCTGCGCCACGTCGTCATGGGCCTGGGCTGGGACGCCCGCAAGTCGGGCGGTCTGCTCGGCTTCTTCCTGAAACCACAAGAAATCGACCTCGACGCCTCCTGCGTGTTGTTCGACGCCAAGGGCCAGTTCCTCGACGCCGTATGGTTCCGTCAACTCCGCAGCCGGGATGGTTCCATCGTCCACACCGGCGACAACCGCACCGGCGCGGGGGAGGGCGACGACGAGCAGATCCGCGTGGACCTGGCGGGGGTGCCGGCGGCCGTGCAGACGTTGATGTTCGTAGTCAACTCGTTCACGGGCCAGGATTTTTCCCAAATCGAGAACGCCACCTGTCGGCTGCTGGACCAGCAGGGCAACCGCGAGGTGGCCCGTTACAACCTCACCGCCGGCGGCCCGCACACGGCCATGCTCATGGTCAAGCTCTACCGCCACGGCGGCGAGTGGAAGCTGGCGGCCCTGGGGGAGCACGCCAGCGGGCGAACCTTCCTCGACCTCGGCCCCGCGATGCAGGCGCACCTTTGACGGGCTACTTCATCGGCGTCGGCACGGCACCGATCTTCGGACGACGAAAAACCCCGCGCACCACGCTGAACGCTTTGCGTGGCACCCAGAAGATCACCTCGAAGACCTTGGCCAACCCGGTCATGCCTAAGCCAACCACGCGCACCAGCGGACCGCAGACGCGCTTCACGGCCGGCTGGGTGTCATAGACCAACGTCGCCAGGACGATCCCGATGATGCCAACGAACTTGCCGAGGGACCCGATCTCGCGATGGGTAATGAGTTCCACCAGGAGGAGCACGCCGACGTAGCCCACCAGCAGGAACGCCGTCTTGCCCAAAATCGGGAACCGCTGGATGAGCTTGATGCACAACCCGGCCAGGAACCGAAGGGCCAGGATGCCGATGAAAACGCCGGTGATGACGATCCAGAGCTTCGGCGAGAGCGCGACGGCGGCGACGACGTTGTCAATGGACAGGCTCAGGTCCATGACCTCGATCTGGAGCACCGCCATCCAGAACGAGCGGGCGCGCAGCGCGGCGTCCGCCCCGTCCTCCCCGCCCTCCTCGCCGCTGGTGAGGTTGGCGCACATCAGGTAGATGAGGTAGGCCGCGCCCAGGAGCTTGATCCACGGGTTCGACACGATCCAGGCGGCGATGAACAAGGTCAAACCCCGGAACAAGTAAGCGCCCACGATCCCGTAGCGCAGCGCCTTCTGCTGTTGCCCGACCGGCAGGTGGGAGGCCATCGCCGCGATGGCCAGCGCGTTGTCCACCGAGAGCAGGCCCTCGATGACGACGAGCGAGAGGATGATCGGGAGGGCTTCGAGCAGTTCGACGGACGAGATCATGCGGTGGTAGGTTGGCGGGCGGCGGGCGCGCTGGGAAAACCGCCGAGAAGAACGC
>CAXTFX010000292.1:0-5973 GCA_964243185.1 uncultured Chthoniobacterales bacterium | reverse complement strand
ACCGGGAGGTGGCGGAGTTGCTGTTCCTGAAGGAGGCCCGGCGGATCGCGGCGGTGTATTCGGTGAGTTCCACGGTTTCCCGCGCCGCGCTCGGGGCCGGGCTGGACGCCTACTGCCTGTGGCGCACGTTCCCGTTTTCCCCGACGAACGCGGCGTATTTCGAGACTCTGATGGGCGCGGTGCCGCCGGAGTTTGACCTGCGGGACCTGTCGCACCCCCCGGTGGCCTACGCCGCGGGGGGGCGACGGCCCGCGGTCGGGACGTTTGCGGAGGTGCTGCGTGCCGCCGTTCCGTAAATGGGGAGAGGCATCACCCCTCGCACAACAGCGCGACCGAGGCGGTGTAGCCGTGGACGAAATTCTGTTTCCCCACCGGGCCGATTTCCCCGTTGCAGAAAAACCCGGCTCCCGGCAGCGCCCCGAAAACTTCCACCAGCAGGCCGGCGTCGTGATCCGGCGCCTTGAACAATCCCTTGCCCCGGCCGTTGCAGGCGAACAGCAGCGTGGCAAAGGGGCGCACCACCGGCGCAGCCGTCTCGTTCTCCAGGCGGACGACCTGGCAGAGCTCGCGCAGGTCCTCGTCGGCGCTGTCGCGGTCGCGCAACTGGTATTGCAGGGTCTGGCCGACGCGCACGCTGCCGCCGACGGCCACCGCGCCCGCCTCCCGGTCGGCGCCGAGGATGGGGCGGATCAGGAAGTCGCCGCGCTTGTATTCGTCGAGGTATTCGCTCATCGCCAAGCCCGCGAACAGGTTGCCGTTGGCCCGGCTCCGCTCCTTTTCCGACAAACCCTGGAAGACGCTGTTGAGCACCTCGTAGGCGGGCTTGGAGCCCAGGGTCATGAGCAGATTGCCGTTTTTGACGCCCGTTACCGTCAACGGTTCGCCGATGGGCCGGCAGCCCTGCGACACCACGGTTTGCACGCGCACCCCGCCGCGCAGGCCGAGGGCGAGGCCCTCCCCCGCGATGGCGTGGCCGTCGCGAAAGAGGATGACGTTGTCGGAGCTGTCCCCGTCCGCGTCGGCCGCGGAGGTCAGCCCGCCGAGCGCCGGGACGCCGGGGTAGGCGACGTTCCACTCCCCGAGCCAGCGGTCGAGGTCCAGCCGGAACGGGTTGGCCAGCACGATCCAGGCGTCCACATCCTCCGCGCCCAGGCCGGTTTCCATCTGCCAGTAGCCCGGGCCGCTGCTCTCCTCGACCTGGCCCTGGGTAAACTCGAAGGGGGTGACTACGGTGTTCGGCAGCGACAGGAGCAGGAGGGAAAACCCGCTCTTGCCCTCGGCTTCCTTCCCCGTCCCGATCAGACCCCCGCCGGTGCAGCCGACGAGGAGCGGCGCCTGACCGTAAACGCGGACGAGTTCCAGGAAGTCCTCCAGGTGCTCGGCGTAGTCCGCGGAAACGAACACGATGGCGACGGAGACAGCGTTGCCAGCGCCGATCTCCGCCCGGGCCTCGCGGGCGGCGGCGATGACTTTGTCCTCGTCAAACGTGGCGAGCACGAGGCGGGAGGCGGCGCGGTTCTTCATTGAAAGGATGAAGGAGGAAGGATGAAGGAGGAAGGGCAGAAAGCAATCCGGCGCCGGGATAGTCGCCCGCCTTTCCTTCAACCTCCAACCTTCAACCTTTGCCGGTAGGCCTTGAGCGTATTTCCCATCAGCATGGCGATGGTCATGGGACCCACGCCGCCGGGGACGGGCGTGATGGCCGCGCAGCGGGGCGCGACGGCCGCGAAATCCACGTCGCCGACGAGCCGGGCGCCGCTCTTGGCGGACGGGTCCGGGACGCGGTTGATGCCCACGTCAATCACGACGGCGCCCTCCCGCACCATGTCCGCGGTGACGAACCCGGGGCGGCCGATGGCGGCGACGAGGATGTCCGCCTGCCGGCACAGCGCCGGCAGGTCGCGGGAGCGGGAGTGGGCGACGGTCACGGTGGCGTCGGCGTGCGGCCCCTTTTGCACGAGCAGCAGCGCGAGGGGTTTGCCGACGATCAGCGAGCGACCCAGGATGACGACGTGCGCCCCGGGCACCGGCACGCCCGCCGCCGCGAGCAGCCGTTGGCAGCCCAGGGGCGTGCAGGGCACGAAGCCGGACGGGTCGCCGAGGGCGAGCTTGGCCACGTTGGCCGGGTGGAAGCCGTCCACGTCCTTCACCGGGTCCAGGGCGAGGACGACGGCGCTCTCGTCAATGTGCTTCGGCGGCGGGGACTGGACGAGGATGCCATCAACGGCCGGGTCGGCGTTGAGCCGGGCGACGAGGTCGAGCAGCGCGGCTTGGGAAGTCTCGGCGGGCAGCTCGTGCTTGACGGAGCGCAGGCCGAGTTCCGCGCAGGTTTTCGCCTTGTTGCGGACGTAGGCGCGGGAGGCCGGGTCCTCCCCGACGAGGACCACGGCGAGCCCCGGCGGGCGCCGGCCGGCGGCCAAAATTTCCGCAATCTCTTCGCGGATCTCCGCGAGGGCGGTGGCGGCGACGGCGCGGCCGTCAATGAGGCGGGGTTCGGACATGGGGTGGACGAGGTTTTATCCGCAGATTACGCAGATTACGCAGATTTTCTGAAGTGGTTCGGAGTTTCAGAAACGGTTGCCGCCTGCCTTCCCCACCCACCAACAATCTGCGTAATCCGAGTAATCTGCGGATAAAACAACTTACCGCACGAGCAGCACGTCCCCGAGCACGGCCAGCACGAACACCGCCCCGACAAAGGCGTTCGCGTTGAAAAACGCCCGGTTGACCGCCCCCACGTCCAGCCGGGCCGGGTCGCGCACGCTGGCGTGTTCGTAAACCAAGGCCCCGAGCAGCAGCGGGAACCCGGCGTAGTAAACCCACCCGAGCCGCGCGCTCACGCCGAAGCCCAACAACCCGACCAGCGCCGCCGCGTGCAGCCCGCGCGCGAGCCGCAGACTGGCCGGGATGCCGTGGCGAACCACCAGCGACCGCAGCCCCGCGGCCCGATCGAACTCGTAGTCCATCGTGGCGTAGATCAGGTCAAAGCCCGCCACCCACAGCAGCACCGCCCCCGCGAGCACCAGCGGCGGCCACGCGAACTGCCCCCGCACCGCCAGCCACGCCCCGACCGGCGCCACCGCGAGGGCGAGCCCGAGGAAGAGCTGCGTGTAGTCGGTGAAACGTTTCGTCAGGGAATAGAAGAACACGATGGCCAGCGCCACCGGCGAGAGCCCGAGGCAGAGCGGGTTCAACCCGGCCGACGCCGCGATGAACCCGGCCGCGCTCAGGGCCAGCAGCCCCGTTGCCGCCGGCCGCGACAGCAGCCGGTGGCGGCCCGCCGTGCGCGGGTTGCGCTGGTCAATCTCCCAGTCCGCCAAGCGGTTGAACACCATCGCTGCCGTCCGCGCGCAGACCATCGCCGCCAGGATCAACCCGAACATCCGCCCCGACGGCAGCCCCCGCGCCGCGACGAGCATGGACCCCAGGGCAAACGGCAGCGCGAAGACGGTGTGCGAAAAGCGGATGAACGCCAGCGCCCGGACGACGACGTTGCCGGGCGGCGGGGCCGGGGGAGCGGCGTTCATGGTCGCGGCGCGGCGGCGAGCAGCGCCGCCAGTTTCCCCCGCGCCCCGGCGACCAGCGGGGTGCCGTGGGCGAACAGCATCCGGGTAAAATCCACTTCGAGAAGGGTGCGTAACGACGCCCAGGCCACCCGCGAATCCGAGCAGTATTTGTCCGGCAGCACGCTGAACCCGTAGGGCGCCGGCAGGTTGATGAGCGCATCGCCGACGAACAGCGTGCCCCCGTCCTCCGGGTGCCAGTAGGCGACCTCGCCAGGTCCGAAGCCGGGCAGGGCCAGCGCCTTCATCCCCCGCGGTGGCCCGTCCACCTCCAACCCGTCCGCGCGCAGCGCCTCGCGGGCGTCCTCGTGGGCACCGACCCCGGTGCGGAACCGGCGGCGGAATTCCTCCGCCGCCCGGGCGTGGTTGCCGTTGGTCAACAGGATGGACCCGAACCCGGACACACCCGCTGCCGCCAGCAATTCCTCCCGGGCTTCCCGCCGCAACGGGATCGGGTCAATGCACAGGAGCTCCCCGCCGACGACCAGGGCGTGCGCGTGCAGTTCCACCTTGACCGCTGGATCATAGACCGACCACTCGAAGAGGCCGTGGCCAAGGTCGTGGAAATCGTCAGCGCACATGGAGGTTGAAAAAATCTCAAATTCGGAAAGCACCAAATCTCAGACGAGTCTCAAAATTCTGGAAATGGCAGCCTTCCATTTTTTGACCTTCTCCCTTTTCCAAAATTTGTTTCCGGTCGTTTGAGATTTGGTGCTTTCCGAATTTGAGATTTCCCGGCGAAGCCGGGCGCGGGATTTGCTTGGCAGGGAGAACAACTTCCCTCCGCATGTTTACCTACGCCTACCAAGCCCGCGACAACCACGGCAAGATCATCGGCGGCCTCCAGGACGCGCTCAACGAGGAGAACGCCATCACCTCCCTCATGAGCCGCGGCCTGATGGTTCTGACCATCTCGCAAAAGGGCGCCGCCTCCAAACGCAAGAAAATCTCCAACATCAAGGACACCGACCTGGTGCTCTTCACCCGGCAGTTGGCCACGATGGTGGACGCCGGCATCCCGCTCGTCGGCGCCCTGACGGCCCTCTACGAGACCGCCGACCCCAAGAAGCAGGCCGGCCTGCGCAACGTCATCGGCGACGTCACCGGCCGCGTCCAGGGCGGCGAGAACTTCAATGCCTCCCTGGGCAAACACCCGATGGTGTTCGACCGCCTCTACGTCTCAATGGTCAAGGCGGGTGAGGCCGGCGGCTTGCTCGCGGAGATCCTCGACCGGTTGGCGGGCTTCCTGGAGGCTTCCTCGCGCTTGCGCAAGAAGATCAAGAGCGCCATGACCTACCCGATCGCGGTCATCTCCCTGGCCATGATCATCACGACGTTCCTGATCGTGAAGGTCGTGCCCGTCTTCGCGGGCATCTTCAAGGACTTCGGCAAGCCGCTGCCCGCGCCCACGCAGCTCCTCGTGGAGCTGTCCGACTTCATGCGGAGTTCCTGGTATATCATCATCGCCCTCGTGGTGGGCGTCGTTTTCGGCATCAAAACTTTCCTGAAGACCCCGCGCGGACGCGAGTTGTGGAACCGCTGGCAGCTCAAGCTGCCCATCTTCGGCCCCCTGATCCACAAGATCGCGATGTCCCGCTTCGCCCGCACCTTCGCTCAACTCATCCGTTCGGGCGTGCCCATCCTGGAAACCCTCGACATCGTCGGCGGCTCCTCGGGTAACCACGTCGTTGAAACCGCCATCCGCAGCGTTTCCACCGACGTGGAGAAAGGCGACAACCTCTCGGTCGCAATGTCAAAGAAAACCATCTTCCCGCCGATGATGCTACGCATGGTCGCCGCCGGCGAGAGCACGGGCAAGATTGACGAGATGCTCGAAAAGATGGCCGACTTCTGGGACGAGGAAATCGAGGCCACCCTCGCCGCGTTGACCTCGCTCCTGGAGCCTCTGCTCATCGTGACGCTCGGCGTCATCGTCGGCGGCATCGTCATCGCCCTCTTCCTGCCCATCTTCAAACTCTCGGAGGTCGTCAGCAGCTAACCCGGTTTTCCTCTCCCGACACTTCTCCCCGCCGCCACGGCGGCCGGCGCCCGCATCCTGAAGGGCCGCCGGCCGCCGTTTTGCGTCTTCTGACGCTGCTCGCGAGGTCCATTGCGAACAGCGGAAATTTCAGTTTTTCTGAAGAAACCACTTGCTCTCCTCCCTCAACCCCGTTTCAATACTAACCACAAGCTATGGGGTTTTGGCCCAAGTTACTATACCATAGGTGGGAAATACGTGGTGAATGGATTGTGGAGAACTCCGCTTCGGCTTCGGTCGAGGCAAACCCGAGAATCCCGATTTCAGAGGAGAAATAGGGGAAACGCCCGATCCATCCCCCCAGTTATTCACCGCGCAACGCGAAGCCGACCCCGTCCCACCCCCCGATTCCGCCCCCAACCACCGTCCTCC
>CAXTFX010000291.1:0-5997 GCA_964243185.1 uncultured Chthoniobacterales bacterium | reverse complement strand
GCCCTTGATGTCACCAAAGCCGACGAGCGGCAGGCCGCCCTTGACGCGGCCCTGGGCAAAAAGGGCACCCTCAACGAGTCCTAGAGCGTTTACACGACCGCCCTGCCGCGCAACGACCTGAAGATCACCATCAAGGGCGAGCCGGTGCCCATCGCCTTCGGCTTCGGCGGCTGGGTGTCCCTGAAGCGCACCCTGGATGGCAAGAGCGCCATGCTCATGAGCGACACCGTGCTCCTGGAGGAGGAGGTCAACCCCCTCATCTCCGCCGCGCAGGACGCCGGCCTGGAGGTCGGCGCCATCCACAACCACTTCTTCTACGAGAGCCCGCGCATCTTCTACATGCACGTCCACGGCATGGGCGACGCCGCCGACCTCGCCACCAAGTTCGGCGCGGCCATCAAAGCGACTAAGCTGCACCCCGCCAACCAGCCCCCGGCCGGTCCGCCGCCGGCGCGCACGGGCAAGGAAATCTTCGACCTGCCCGCCCTGGACAAGATCGTCGGCGCCACCGGCAAGGTGAACGGGCCGACCTACAAATACACCATCGGCCGCGACGACCAGCGCATCCTGGCGATGGGCGCCGAGATGACGGCCGCCATCGGGCTGAACACCTGGGCTGCCTTCGCCGGGGAGTCGGAGAACGCGCACGTCGCCGGGGACGTGGCCATGATGGAGCACGAGGTCAACCCGGTCATCCGGGCCTTGCGCAAGCACAACTTGGAGGTCGTCGCCCTGCACCACCACATGCTCGGGGAAACCCCGCGCACCATCTTCCTGCACTACTATGGCCGCGGCGCGGCCACGACCTTGGCGCAGGGCTTCCGCGCCGCCCTGGACGAACTCGGCTCCAAGGTGCCCCGCCCCGATGGGGGCAACAACGCGAAGGGCGCATAGACCGGAACCGCCGTGCAGCGGCGGGGCCTGGATAGTTCCCATGAAACGCTGGCTCCCGGTCCTAATCCTCGGCCTCACGGCCACCGTCTCGGCCCAAGGGCCGCTGGCGCTCCGACGAACCATCCCGCTGCCCGGGGTCGAAGGCCGGGTGGACCATCTCGCCGTGGACGAGCGGGGGCAGCGGCTCTTCGTCGCCGCCCTGGGCAACAACAGCCTGGAGGTCGTTGACCTGCACGCCGGCAAACGCCTCCAGAGCGTCACTGGCCTCGCCGAACCCCAGGGTGCCGCCTACGACCCCGCCACGGGCCGGCTCTTCGTCGCCAACGGCGGCAGCGGCGCGCTGGACGTCTTCGAGGGCAACCCCACCTTGCGGCGGGTCCAGAGCGTCGCCCTGGGCGGGGACGCGGACAACGTGCGCCTGTCGGCGGACGGCCGGCGCGTCTTCGTGGGCTGCCGCGCCGGTGCCTTGGCGGTGCTGGACGCCCGCGACGGGCGGCATGTGGGGGAGATCCCGTTGCCCGCCCACCCCGAGTCCTTCCAAGTGGAAAGCGCGGGCGCGCGCATCTTCGTCAACCTGCCCCGGGCCGACCAGATTGCGGTCGTGGACCGGGAGAAAGGCGCCGTGGCCGCCTCCTGGCCGCTGGCGCTGATCGGGGCGCACGCCAACTTCCCCCTGGCGCTGGACGAGGCGGGCCGGCGGCTCTTCGTCGGCTGCCGGGCACCGCCGCGGACGTTGATCTACGACACCGCGAGCGGCCAACGCACCGCCAGCCTGGAGATCGGTGCGGACGCCGACGACCTGTTCTACGACGCCAAACGCCGTCAGCTCTACGTCTCCTGCGGGGGCGGCTCGCTGGAGGTGTGGGCCGAGGACAGCCCGGCGCGCTTCCACCTGGCCCAGCGCGTGCCGACGGCCCCCGGGGCGCGCACCTCGCTCTTCGTGCCGGCTCTGGACCTCCTCTGCGTGGCCGTGCCCCGCCGGGGGGAGCAAGGGACCGAAATCCGGGTTTACCAACTGCCGTAGCCGGCCGTGGTCGTCCTCACCCGTTGAGGTGCCCACGTGAAACCTTTGCGAGCCGGGTAGCCCAGCGCCCTGGCCAGGAGTGCCACGTTCTTCCTCAGACCGTCGCCGCATCGGGGCGGAGCCAGCGGCGCAGGCAAGCGCCGATCCCGGCGCGCAAAGGATCGCCCGGGTCGCGCGGCAGGCCGACGGCAAGCGTCGTGTGGGTTCTTCATGGCGACCTCCGATGCCATGCGACGGGCGGGATACTCACATAAACCTATCACCGGGGTTCTGCGGCCAAGCGCGTCAAACCAGATGCGCCGCCAAAAGTGGTCATACGGGTTAGAAGCGTCAATCCAGTCTTATATTATGCCGTCCAGTTTTATATTGTCCCGTCCAACTTTATATTTTACCGTCACACACAACCACACACATGTCAGGGGAAAATAAACCCGTGAACTTTGTTGATTTATCTCCTCCTGACTTTGGAGATGCGACGCGTCCAAAGCCGTGAACTTTGGACGCTTCTTTCTCGTAAGATTTGTCAGGAAAATGAATCCATGAACTTTGGGCGTCGAAGGAGGGTAGGCCACATTGTAAATCCACGCCTCAACCAGTCTGAAGCGCACACCACACAATGGGAAATAACCGTGCTTTTAAGGATTGTCTCCGATTCAGGCTTCGATTTCGACGCTTTTTAGCCGCAGTCCGCTACGAGTCACGACGGGACGTCTGCTTTTAAGACGACAGGCAGATCAGCCCACGGTGAGCAGGTCAAGCGCGTCGCCAAACGCTGCGGCCTCGAACTCGCATGGCAAAGCAGACCAGTTACTTTGATGACAGCAGCGGCGGCTTCCGGGAGCGGCTACGGCTGTTGACGGAGCGGATGGGGAGCGCCAACGCCCTGGCCAAGGCGAGCGGGGTGCCCCAGAGCAGCATCCGGCACTACTTGGGGAAGGGTGAACCCACGCGGCCAGTGCTGGTCGCCTTGGCCAAAGCGGCGGGGGTGCGGACGGGCTGGTTGGCCGATGGTATCGGCCCGATGGGCGAGGAGGAAGTCTCCGCCGCCGGGGAAACTCTGGACGAGAACTACGTGCGGATCGCCCTCTACGATCCGCAAAGCGACGCCAGCGGTGGCTCGCCGGCCGACCGCGTGCCGGCTCAAAACCCACTGGCGCTGGAGCAAAGCTGGGTCAGGAACCAGCTTCATGTCGGCTCCGCGCCCCTGAAGCTCCTCTACATGGAGGGAGACAGCATGGAGCCAACCCTGCGACAGGGGGATCTGGTGCTCGTTGACCGTGCTGACACCCGGGCGCGCGATGGCGTTTGCCTCCTGAACATGGAAAGTTCCTTGTTCGTTAAGCGCCTGCAATACGTCAGCCCGGATGCGTTTACAGTCAGCGGAGACAATCCGACGACCAAGCCCTTCAACATTGCTCTCTCCAACAACGGCGCGCAGGTGCGGATCGTCGGGCGTGCCATCTGGGCTGACCGCAAACTTTAGGCGTAATAATGAGCTGCCATGAGCATCAAAACTCTCGGTCGGCATACCTTCAAGTGCACGCTTTGCCGTCGTTTCGGCACACCCATATTATTCCCCGATGCCTGAAAACACCCAGACTTGGCTCATGTGAGCACGGCACCAGAAAACCTGCCCGTAGCGGGAGGAATCCGGCAGGATTGGCTCCCTGGAGTGCCTCGCTACTCCCCGAAGAGGGTCCCTCTGCCCAGCGGCCTCGTCGTTGAGGAAAAGAGCCAGCGGCCCGGAGCCTGCGAGAGCGCGCGGGGCGAGGCAGCCCATCAACTCATCGTCCAACTGGTGGACGCCCCGGGCACCGTTCAACGCTGGGCCAAGCGGGAGCGGGCACACCCGCTGCGCGCGGGGGACCTCTCGCTGGTGCCCGCGGACACGCCGTTGCGCTGGGCGTGGGGCGGGTCAACGACCTCCCTTCACCTCTGGATTGAACCCGCGGCCCTGGGCCGAGCGGCGCACGCCCTCTGGGGTGCCGGGCCGGGCGGGGTGGAGCTGTGGGCCGACCGCTTTCGCTTCGCCGACCTTCACCTCCTCCACCTCGCCCGCAGCATCCGGGAGGAGCAGGTCAGCGGGTGGCCCGGCGGTCGGCTGCGCCTGGAGGACCTCGCCGACCGCCTGGCGGTGCACCTGCTCGGGCACCACTCCAACCTGGGCCGCCCGGCCGCCGGCCGGCTCCGGCCGCTGGCGGGCCGGCTCTCCCTGGGCCGGTTAAACACCGCCCTCGAATACCTGGAGGCGCACCTCTTGGACGGCGACGTCTCCCTCGCTGCCCTGGCCGGGGCCGTGGGCGTGGACCGCTTCTGGTTTGCCAGGCTCTTCCGGCGCTCGACGGGGCTGGCTCCGCACCAATACGTCCTCGGCCGGCGCGTGGAGCGGGCCAAGGCCCTCCTGCGCGCAACCGACCTGCCGCTGGCCCAGGTGGCCGCGCTGGCCGGCTTCGCCGACCAGGCCCACCTCCACCGCCACTTCCGCCGGTGGGTGGGGGTCACGCCCGGAGCGTTCCCCCGGCCTAGCCGGTTGGGTCTCGCCAAGAATGTTCAAGACGGGTGGGCAGGCTGACGTGGAGGCTTGGCCCACCCCGCGCGAGTGCCAAGTCCGCTCGCCCCCTCTAGTAACCTCGTAGCGTGGTCATCCTCTAAACCGTTCACACCACCCTCCGTCTATGAACATCGGCATCATCAACACCGGCAACATTGGCCGTGCCCTGGCGCGTCCCTGGCTGCGTGCCGGCCACCATCTCTTTCTCGCTAAAGACGGCGGCCAAACTAAGCTCGACAGCTTTATACGGGAACTCGGTGGCGAAGATTCCGTTCCCAAGATCAAGCGGGGCAGCCCGCGCGAGGCGGCCGGCTTCGGCCAGGTCGTGCTCTTCTCCGCTTATTGGCCGCACCTGGACGCCACCTTGGCGGAGGTAGGTGATACCCTGGCGGGCAAGGTCGTCATTGACACCATGAACCCGCTCAACGTCAACGAACGCTTCGAGCACACCCACGACCTGGCCTTCATGGCGCGCTCCTCTACCTCCGAGGAACTCCAGCGTCGCTGCCCCGGCGCACGGGTGATCAAGGCGTTCAGCACCCTGCCCGCCGGCGTGCTCGACGCGGCGGCCTGGGCCGCCAACCCGGTCAAGCCGCCCATCTTCGTGGCTGGCGACGACGCGGCGGCCAAGGAGGTGGTCTTCACGCTGGCGCGAGACACGGGTTTCGAGGCCCTGGACGCCGGCCCGCTGGGGGCTGCCCGCGCCATTGAGCAGCTCGGCGTGCTCCTTCACCAGGTCGGCACCCATCAGTTTAAGGGCGACTACGCCCGACTCGCTCCCGCGCTGCTGCAAGCGGCTGCGCCAGCGCCGGCCAGCGATGCCCTCACGCAGACGGAGCCGCCCGCCGCCGGCGAAAACCAAGCCAACGCCCGCCCGAAGCTCGATACGACGCTGCCCGGGACCCTCGGCCTGCTCCGAGGCGCGGACTCGGCTGGCGGTGGCCCGTTGAAGCTGGCCGACGCGCAGGCGATCCGGGAGACGGTTCTCCTCTCGGAGTGGGCGACCGACGCCCGCCGCTGGGACCTGCTGGGTGATTGCCTCGCCGCCGACGTCGTGCTCGACCACGCGATGGGCCAAACGGCGGGACGCGAGGCTTACCTCGCGCTGCTGCAAAAGCCGGGACTCCTCGCCGGGCTGCGCCACCTCATCCTCAACCTGGTCGCCTGGGCCAACCCGGACGGCACGGCCACTGCGCTGCACTACGTCGGACTGGCAAAATTCGCCGACCCGGCGGCCCGCGGGGTGCCCGCCGACCTGCCCCAACTCAACGGGTTGGGTCTGGCCGAGCTGACGTTGTGCAAGGACACCGACGGGAGGTGGCGCATCACCCGCTTCCGCAACGACCAATACGTCATGTCCGGGGCCTTTCTGGCCGACGCCGACGAGCGCGCCCGCTGGGCGTTGCCCCGCGCCGAACGCCCCGTGGCGGAACGGGGGAGGTAAGCCTGACGGATGGTCCAACGAGTCACGAACATGAACCTGCAACTCGAAGACAAAACCGCCCTGGTCACCGGCTCCTCCTCCGGC
>CAXTFX010000290.1:0-5998 GCA_964243185.1 uncultured Chthoniobacterales bacterium | reverse complement strand
GCCCTTGCCCGCGGCCGCCCCACCCCGCCGCGGCGTCCACCCGCTCGCGGTGATCGGCGGCGCGCTCGCGGCGCTGCTGCTGCTCGCGGCGTTGCCCGTGGGTTGGGCCGTGCGGCACTTCACCCGCGGCAAGCGGGAAACGGTGATCGGGGAGAACCAACCGGGCCCGACCCCGGCCGCCGCGGCGGCGGTCCCCGACCCCGCCCGCGGGGAGGTCACCGCCGGGGGTGAAGCCTTCAAGCGGGGTGACTTCGAGGTTGCCCAAACGGCTTACCAGCGCGCGTTGCAGCTCAACGCCCAATCCCCCGGCGCCCTCGCCGGCCTCCGCGAGCTCAAGGAAACCGCCGAGCGGCTGGCCCAGGAGGGCAGCGACCTGCTGGAAAAGGACCCGGTCCGGGCCCTGGAAAAGAACCGGCTCGCTGCCGCCCTCGGCAGCCCCCGCGGGCAGAACGCCTTGGCGGACCAATACGATTCCGGGAAGGGCGTGCCCAAGGACTTCGCCCAATCCCTGACTTGGTATCGCCGGGCCGCGGAGGTCGGGTTCGCCCCGGCGCAGTTCAACCTGGGGTATGCCCTCGCCAACGGCCGGGGCGTCGCCCGGGACGACGCGGAGGCGGTCCGCTGGTATCGGCAGGCCGCGGACCAGGGCAACGCCTACGCCCAGTCGGAGTTGGGCCTTTTCCTGGCGGCCGGCCGGGGCGTGCCCCGCGACGACGCGCAGGCCGCGGGCTGGCACCGCAAGGCGGCCGAGCAGGGCAACGCCATCGGGCAGTTCAACCTGGGTAAGCTCCTGCTCGCCGGCCGCGGCGTGCCCAGGGACCCCGGGGAGGCCGCGCGCTGGTTCCGCCAGGCCGCCGACCAGGGCAACGCTCCCGCCCAGGATTACCTCGGCGACCTTTACCTCAACGGCCTCGGGGTGCCGGCCGACGAAGGCCAGGCGCTGCTCTGGTATCGCAAGGCCGCGGAGAAGGGCAACGCCGCGGCCCAGAACAACCTCGGGCTGATGTATCAACGCGGCCGGGGCGTGCCCAAGGACGACGTGCAGGCCGCGGAGTGGTATCGCCGCGCGTCGGACAACGGCAACTCCGATGGCCAGAACAACCTCGGGTTCTTCTACGAGAACGGCCGGGGCGGTCTGCCCAACGACCTCGCCCGCGCCGCGGCCCTCTACCGCCGCGCCGCCGAGCAGGGCAACCCCTACGGCCAGGCCAACACCGCCCTCCTCCTCGCCGCCGGCCGGGGGGTGGCCAGGGACGACGCCGAAGCCGTGGCCTGGTATCGCAAGGCCGCCGAGCAGGGCAACGCCGTAGCCCAGGTCGAGCTGGGCTACCACCTCTCGATGGCGCGCGGGGTGGCGCGGGACGACGCCGAGGCCGTCGCGTGGTATCGCAAGGCGGTCGCCCAGGGCAACGACACCGGGCGTAACAACCTCGGGTTCATGCTGGAAAACGGCCGCGGCACCGCGCGGGACCTCCCCGCCGCCATCGCGCTCTACCGCCAGGCCGCCGCCGGGGGGAACCCCGCCGCCGCCGGCAACCTGGGCAACCTCTACGCCGAGGGCCGGGGCGTGAACCGGGACGAGACCGAGGCGATCCGTTGGTGGCGCAAGGCGGCCACGGGTGGGGACGCCCGGTGCCAGACGTTGCTCAAACAGCGGGGACTCTCCTGGTAGCGGGGGGGCCGGCGCCGCGACGAGGTGCGAACAATTAAATCTGAAGGAATGACCAATGTTCAACGACGAAAAATGCGGTAGCGGCTCCGTTTGGAAGAATCGGCGGCGGGGGTCCGGCGGGCTATCCCTGGCCCGCCGCCCGTTTTCGCTTTCGATGCCCCTCCCCGCGGCGGCTTGGGGATAGGCCGCCCTAACCCCCCGCCGCCAGTCATATCGAGCCACTACCAAAAATGCCCGCGAGATGTGGCCTTGAACCTTCCCGGAACCTTGGTTTTTTGCCTCGAACCCTTTGCCACCTATGACTCCGAACAGCATTGACACCAGCGTGGACAAGAAGGCGCTCCAGATCAACCTGGACGCCGCCAAATACGGCACCTTCGCGGAGATCGGCGCCGGCCAGGAGGTCGCCCGGCGCTTCTTCCACGTCGGCGGCGCTTCGGGCACCATCGCCAAGACCATCTCGGCCTACGACATGACGTTTTCCGACGCCATCTACGGGCCGTGCCCGCGCTACGTCAGCCGGCAGCGGCTCAACATGATGTTGGAATACGAATACCGCCTGCTCATCGAGCGGCTGGCGGACAAGCGCGCCGGGCGCACGGCCTTCTTTGCCTTTGCCGACACGGTGGCGACCAAGAGTTATTCCACCAAGCAGGGGGAGGGTCACGGCTGGCTGGGCGTGCGCTTCCAGGCGCACCCCCGCGCGGAGCCCAACAGCATCATCATCCACACCCGACTCTTCGACGCGGAAGCCTCCGACCAGCAGGACGCCCTGGGCATCCTTGGGGTCAATCTCCTCCACGGCGCGTTCTACCTCTACCAATCGCCGGAGAAACTGATCACCTCGTTGCTGGACGGCCTTTCCGGGGACCGGATGCAGGTGGACATGATCAAGTTCACCGGGCCGGATTTTCACTACATTGACAACCGCCTGATGGCGCTCCAACTCGTCGAACAAGGTCTGGCGGACGCCGTGCTGTTCTCACCCAACGGGGAGGCCGAGCGGCCCGACGAGGTGTTGTATAAGAAATCCGTGCTGGTCGAGCGGGGCTCCTTCCGACCCGTCACGAAGACCACCCAGGACATCATTGACTGCTCACAGGAGCGTTTCTTGCGCGAAGCCAAGGTTTCCGGCGAGGAGGTGCTCGTGCTCATGGAGATCACCATGCAAAACCTGCTGTCCGGCGGGCAGTTGGACCACACCGACTTCCTCGACCGCGTGGACGTGCTCGGCAAGCTCGGGCGCACGGTGCTGATCTCCAAGTTCGGCGAATACTTCCGCCTGGCCGCCTACCTCTGGCGTTGCACCAACAAGATGATCGCCATCGCGATGGGCATCCCGTCGCTCATTGATCTGTTCCAGGAAAAGTATTACACCAGCCTCGACGGCGGCCTGCTGGAATCCTTCGGGCGTTTGTTCAAAGGCGACCTCAAACTCTACGTTTACCCGATGCTCGATCCGAGCACGGGCGAGCTGATCACCGCCGACAACCTCCAGGTCGCCCCGAAGGTGCAGGCGCTTTACAAACATTTATTGGAAAACCATTTCATCGAAAGCGTCCAGGGATACAAACCCGAGTATCTGCCCATCTTCTCACGTTCCGTGCTCAAGCTCATCCAGTCGGGCGATCCCAGTTGGGAGCAGATGGTGCCCGAACCCGTGGCCGAGATGATCAAGGCCGGCCGTCTCTACGGCTACCGGCCGCCGCAGGCGGATGTCCGGTGAAGGGAAACCGGGCAGAGCCGGGAGCAAGGGCCCGCGAAACACGCGAAAAGACGCGAAAAAAGACAGGAAAATGAAGGAGAAGGTAAGTAACCCGAGGCTCCTTCCCTTCCCCTTTCTGCCTTTTCTTTTCGCGTGTTTCGCGGGCCCTTCCTTCCGGCTCCGATTCGCGACCGAAGTTAACCCGTGAAACTCAGCACGCCCGCCATCCACCGGGCTGTCCTGCGGGCGGTTGAGCCGTCGGCGGGGATGGTGCGCGGGGGAGATTACCTGGACGTGGGCGCCGGGGCGGGCGGGCTGCTGGCGCGCGTGCGCGACCGGTTCGGGGTGGGCGCGACGTGCGCCTGCGATTACACCGAAAAATTGATGGAAGTGCTGGGGCAAACCGTGGACGTGGCCGACCTCAACCGGGAGGGGTTGCCCTATGCGGACGGTCGCTTCGCCCTGGTGACGTGCGTCGAAACCATCGAGCACCTGGAGCGTTACCGCGAAACGGTGCGCGAGGTGTTCCGCGTCCTGCGCCCCGGCGGGATCGCGGTGTTCACGACGCCTAACGTCCTGAACCTCAAAAGCCGGTTGCGGTATCTGACCACGGGTTTCGCGAACCTGTTCGGCCCGTTGGCGGTGCGGGAAGACGCCGTCCACGACACGGGCGGGCACATCAACCCGGTGGGTTGGTTCTACCTCGCCCACGCCCTGCTCGACGCCGGCTTCACGGGGCCGCGGGCGAGCGTGGACCGTTGGCAGCGTTCGGCTTACGTGCCATTCGCGTTGCTCTACCTGCCGATCCGGGCGTTGGCCGCGGGGGCGTGGCGGAAAGAGGGGAGCAAGTTCAGGACGTTGACCCCGGCCAACCGGCCGCTGTTGACCCGCGTTAACTCCCCGGACCTGCTGCTCGGCCGCACGCTGGTGGTCACGGCGACCAAGCCGCGATCCTGACAAACGTCCTCCTCACCGGGGCCCGGCCTCCAGGTCGTAGATCGCCCCCCAACCGCCCCCCGCCAGCGGCGGCTCGTCCTCCCAGGGCCGGGCCGAGCCGGGATAGCGTTTCACCTCGCGCGGTCCCCAGAAGACGTAACGCACCCCCAGCCGCCGCGCCGCGTCGCGCCAGTCGGGGCGCCCGAGCATGAGGGTTTGCAGGGTGCGCTCCAGCTCGGCGTATTCCAACCCGTAGCCGCGCAGGGCCCCGGCGTAGCCCATCGCCAGCATCCGGCCGCTGAGGACCAGCGGGTGGTTGTAGTCGGGCGCGCAGGCAAACCGCGCCGTCACCGGCAGCCCGGCCACGGCCGCGCGCACGCCGTCCACGTCCGCCACCCGCGCCAGCTCGTAGCCGCCGTGGTGCTGGCGCCCGAGGCCGCCGACCAGGGACACCGCGCCCGAGAGGAACAGCGCCACGCACACCGCCGCGGGCAGCGGTGGCGGCCAGCGCGCCAGGAACCGCTCCCAGAGGAACGGCAGGACGGCGAGGTAGCTCCAGAGCATCAGCTTCGTGTTGTCCCATTCCCACGGCGCGAACATCACGAAGCACGTGGTCAGGAACAGCATCCCCGCGGGCACGACGAACGCCTCCGCCGCGGAAAACCGGCGGAACGAAGGGAGCACCACGCCCCCAGGAAAGAACGGGTCTCCCTGCGGGCGCCACCTGCCCCAGAGCCTTTCCCACCAACCCGCGACCAGGAGGAGCCAGAGAACACCGGCCAGGATCAGCGCGAGCCCGAAGTTCCCGATCCAGAACGGGAGCAGCCCCTGACCCTCCTGCATCCAACCGGGTTTCCACCACAGCGTCTTGGCCCGGGCGAACCCGCCCGTCATCAGCCACACCTCCGCCGCGATGGGCGCCAGGGTAAACGCCGACAACCGGAGCAGGTGCCCACGCACGGCCGGCCGACCCCGGCAGACGACCAGCCACCAGCCGAGCAGACCCGCGACGAAGAGAAAGGCGAAGAGCTGAAAGAACGGCAGCGCGACCAGCAGCAGAATCTCCACCCAGAAGGGCAGGAAGGGAAAGTGGGAAGGCGGAAGTGGGTAGGCGGAAGTTCCCGAACCCTCCAGAGACTCGCCTTCCATATCCTCCGACTTCCCACTTCCCACTTCCCACTTCCCACTTCCAAACAGCCGTTCCCGCCAGTGGGCCATCAGCAACAGCCCGGCCGGCAGCGCGAAGAGGAAACCCCGTTGGGTGACGAAGATCGCCAACGGCAAGCTCTTCCACGCCACTTTATCTTGGTAATCCTTCCAGACCCAGGTCCCCAGGAACGCCCAGCCGGCCAGGCCGCCGTTGAAGAGAAAACCCGCCACGGTGAACGCCCCGCCCCAGCGCCAGAGCGCCACCGCCGCCGCCGCGGACCCGAGCAGCCCGACCCAGACCAGCGCGGTCTCCTCCGGCGCCCCCCGCAGGAGCAGGAGGCTCTGGAAGAGGTCAATGCCGGGGTAGTAACGCAGGCTGGCCCAGGCGTGCAGCGGGTTGGCCGGCCACCACGGCACCCCCGAGGCGAACAGCCGGGCGTAGAGCAGGTGCCGGGGCAGGTCGCCGAGGTTGTTGGGCGAAAGGATCTGTAGCGTCTCGCCTGACCGGAAAAGCAGCCAGGGGAACGCCCGCAGGG
>CAXTFX010000289.1:0-6000 GCA_964243185.1 uncultured Chthoniobacterales bacterium | reverse complement strand
CGGCGAGATGGCCCGGTCCACGCTGGTCCAGGAGCCCGCGCCCACCCGCTGCGCCCGCTCGTGGCCGAAACGCCCGACCGCGGCTACGGCCACGGCTGCCAGGCGGCCGTTGACCTCGTGGAGAGCCACTCCTCCCCCCCGCCCGACGCCTACGTCTTCTTTGCCGCCGACGGGGCCAACGACCCGCGGGACCTCGCGGCGCTGGTGGCCGCGCGGCAGGCGACGGGCGCGGAGTTCGTCCTCGGCGTCCGCACCCGGCCGCCGACGCTGCGGGGCAACCTCCCGGCGATGGGCTGGAGCCACGTCGCCGCCAACCGTTTGCTCGGGGCCTGGTGCGGCGCGCTGACGGGGCGATTCTTCGCCGACCTCGGCCCGCTGCGGCTGATCGGGTGCGAGCTCTTTCACCGCCTGGACCTGCGGGAATGGACCTTCGGCTGGACCATCGAGGCGCAGGTCCGCGCCGCCCGGCTCGGCGTGCCCGTCGTGACGGTGCCCGTCCGCGAGCGGCCCCGGCTGGCCGGCGAGCAGAAGGTTTCCAAGGTCAACGTCTGGCGCACGTTGCGGATCGGTGCGGCCATCGCCGCGGCGGGCTGGCGCGCGGCGCGGAGCCGAAGCTACGAATTAGGAACGAGGAATTACGAAGCCCGGGAGATGACCGCGGCACCCGCCCCGCCTTCCTGATTCGTCATTCTCAACCCATCATTTCCCCATGTCCCCGCTCACCCGCTACGCCCGCTGGCTGCACCTCCGCTGGCCGGCGGGAACGGTCGAGCCCCTGCCGGAAATCACCGGGCCGGACGGGCAAACCGTCGTCCCCGGCCTACGCATCGCGGGGGACCTCGCCGGGGTGCCGCTGCTGAAGTTCGCCGCCGACACCGGCGCGCGGGCCGTCGGGGCGTTCGTGAAGGAGGGTCCGGCCCGGGGCGCCGCGTCCGCGGACGGCGCGCTGGACCTGGCCATCCTCGGCGGGGGCGTGGCGGGGATCTCGGCGGCGCTGGAGGCGAAGCGGGCGGGGCTGCGGTTCGCGGTCTTCGAGGCGGCGAAGCCCTTCGCCACCATCGCGGATTTCCCGGCGGGCAAACCCATCTACACCTACCCGCCGGACCTCGTCCCGGCCGGGGAACTGCGCCTGACGGCCGACGTGAAGGAGGCGCTCCACGCCGAGCTGGAAGCCCAGCGGCAGGCGGCGGGGATCGAGTCCGTCGCGGCGCGGGTCGAGCAGGTCCGGCGGGAGGGAGACGGGTTCGCCATCCGGTTCGCCGGGGGCCGGCCGCCGGCGCGCGCGCGCCGGGTGCTCGTCACCATCGGGCGCAGCGGGGAATACCGCCGGCTCGGCGTGCCCGGCGAAGAGCGGGAAAAGGTTTACCACCGCCTGCACGACCCGAAGGAGCACGCCGGCCGGGACGTGCTCGTCGTCGGCGGGGGCGACTCGGCGCTGGAAACGGCCATCGCGCTGGTCGGTGCGGGCGGCCGGGTCACGCTGGCGCACCGCGGGAAGGACTTCGGCCGCGCCAAGGGGGAGAACGTTTCCGGCGTGCGCGGGCTGGCGCAGACGGGTGCGCTGACGCTGATGCTGGAAACGACCGTCGCGGCGGTGGAAGCCGACAAGGTGCGGCTGCGGGAAAACGGCGTTGAGCGGGAGGTGCCCAACGACGTGGTCTTCGCCATGCTCGGCCGCGCGGCGCCGCTGGATTTCTTCCGCCGCTCGGGGCTGCCGGTGCGGAACGAATGGACCGCGGCGCGGGTCGCGGCGTGCCTGACGTTCGTGCTGTTCTGCGTTGCGCTCTACCACTGGAAATCCGGCCACGCGGAGGCGCTGTCGTTCGGGGGCAAGTCGCTCAAGGCGGTCGCCGAGCAGCGGCAGTGGTTCCCGCTGAACCTGCCGGGCGCCCTGGAACGTTCCGGCGGGGCGCTGGCGACCCTGTCCCAGCGCGAGGGCAACCTCGTTTACACGATCAAACGAGGACTCGGGAACACTTCGTTCTATTACACGCTGGCTTATTGCGCGTGCGTCGTCGGTTTCGGGATTGCGCGCATCCGCCGGCGGCGCACGCCGTATGTGAAATGGCAGACGTTGACGCTGATGGCGGTGCAATGCCTGCCGTTGTTTATATTGCCGGAAATCCTGCTGCCCTGGGCGGGGCGCAACGGCTGGTTTGAAGCGCACCGTCCGCTGCGTTGGCTGGCCGATAATCTCTGGGAACCGTATGACGGCGCCGCGGGCCATGAGCGCGCGTATTGGCGGAGTTACGGCTTCATCCTGGCGTGGCCGCTAAACGTTTACAACGTCTTCACCGAACGCCCGCTCTGGTTGTGGCTGGGTATCTCGTTCGTGCAAACGTTCGTGTTGATCCCGCTGATTATTTTCCGCTGGGGAAAGGGCGCGTATTGCGGTTGGATCTGCTCCTGCGGGGCGCTGGCGGAAACCCTGGGCGACCGGCACCGGCAGAAGATGCCGCACGGACCCGGGTGGAACCGCGTGAATTTCATCGGCCAGTTTGCGCTGGCTTTCGCTTTGGTCCTGCTGGGTTTACGCATTCTGGGCTGGGCGTTGGGCGACGGTTCGTGGGCGGCGACGTGGCACCACAAGCTCTTCGAGGGCATCCCTTACCTCAACTACGCCTGGAGCGTGGACATCCTGCTCGGGGGCATCCTCGGCGTGGGACTTTACTTCTGGTTCAGCGGGCGGACGTGGTGCCGGTTCGGGTGCCCGCTGGCGGCGCTGATGCACATCTATACGCGGTTCTCCCGGTTCCGCATCTTCGTGGACAAGAAGAAGTGTATTTCGTGCAACGTCTGCACGAGCGTTTGTCACCAGGGCATTGACGTGATGAGCTTCGCGAACAAAGGCGAGCCGATGGCCGACCCGCAGTGCGTGCGCTGCTCGGCGTGCGTGCAGAGTTGCCCGACGAACGTGTTGAGTTTCGGACGTTATGCGGACGGCGGAAAGGTGGTCTTCGATAAACTCGCCGCCGCGACGCCGGTTTCGGCCCCGGCGTTCCAGACTAAACCGGAGACGGCGCGGTGAGCGGCGGCGACGACGAAGAACGGACCGACGTCTGGATCGACACGGACCCCTCCATCGGGCTGCCGTTCCACGAGGCGGACGATGCGTTCGCGCTGGTCCAGGCGTTCCACAGCCCGGAACTCCGCATCCGGGGCGTCTCGACCTCCTACGGCAACGCCCCGCTGGCGGCGACAACGCGCATCGGCCGGCGGTTGGTCGAGCGCTTCGGCCGGACGGCCGGGCTGGACGGTGGGCGGGTCTTCGCGGGGGCGGCGTCGGCGGCGGACCTGGGCCGGGAAACTGCCGCGACGGAGGCGCTGGCGGACGCCCTGCGGGCGGGGCCGTTGACCTACGTGGCCCTGGCGCCGTTGACCAACCTGGCCAGCGTGCTGCGTCGGCACCCGGAATTGGCCGCGCGGCTGGTGCGGGTGGTGTTCGTCGGCGGGCGCACGCCGGGGAGGAAATTCCGGGCGGGGTGGAACCCGTATGAGTTTCACGACGCGAACTTTCACAAGGACCCCGGGGCCGCCGGGGAAGTTCTCCGCGTGTCGGGCTTGCCGTTGACGCTGACCCCGGTGGAACTCGCCCTGGGCGTGCCGTTAACGTCCGCCGACCTGCGCCGGATCGGGCGCGATGGCGGTGCCGCCGGCCGGTTCCTGGCGCGGGCGGCGTGGCCGTGGCTGCTGGGCTGGCGGGTGTTCACGGGGCTACCCGGCGGGGTGGTGTTCGACTGCTTCGCGGTGCTGGCGGTGACGCACCCGCACCTGTTGGAAGCGGAGGAACGTTTCGTCGGCATCCAGGCCGCGGCCCGCCGCCGGGAGCCGCAACACCTGCTCGCCCGCCGGGAGCCGGGGCCGTGGCCAGGGGCCGCGGCGGGGCGCCGGGCGACGTTCTGCACGGCGGCGCGACCGGCGGCAAAGGCCGTGCTGATGGCGCGGTTGGCGGGCGTCGGCGGTAGGGCGGGTGATCTCTGACCCGCCCCGCCCCTGCCGCCGTATTTCAGTCGTGGCGAAAGCTTGGCTTCGTCCGCTATACTGCCCACGAGTTGATGAACACCTTCGCCCCCCGTTCCCCCGGCCGCTGGCGCGCGCGCTGGCAGGCGTTCCGGCATCCCGTCAACGGTGAGAAGGGCGCGTTGCTCCGCGCCCGCTGGGACTCGCTGCCGGCGGGGTTGAAGACGCCCAACCAGATTTCCGGCCGGCACCTGACGCACTGCGGGTTCACCACGGGGGCGTCCTACTGCTCGTTCCACTGCACGCACTGCTACCTGCCGAAGAACGCCAACCAGGTGCCCATTCCCAGCCTGGCGCAGATGCGCGAGCAGATTGACGCCAACCGCCGTTTCCAGGGGCCGGGCGGCGGCCTCCAACTCACGGGCGGCGACGTGGCGGACGCCTACTGGCGCAGCGGCCGGCAGGAGGAACTGGTGGAGATCGTGCGCTACGCCGTCGGCGTTGGCCTGGTGCCGATGCTGATGACGCACGGGCAGACGCTGTTGGAGCACCCGGAGTTCCTGGAACGGCTGATGGTCCACGGCGGGCTGCGGCAGGTGGCCGTGCACGTGGACATGACGCAGGCCGGGCGGCACGGGTATCCCATCGGGCGGATCAAGACGGAGGCGGACCTGCACCCGGTGCGCGAGGCGTTCACGGAACTGGCGCTGGGGTTGCAGCGGAAGACGGGCTTGAAGCTGGAGTTCGCCCACAACTGCACGGTGACGGAGCGAAACATCGAGCACGTCCCGGACATCGTCCGCTGGGCGTTGGCGAAGCCGGAGCGCACGCACGTCTGGCGGATGTTCTCCTTCCAGCCCGAGGCGGACACGGGGCGCACGTATTATTCCAAACACCCGGTCACGCCCACGCGGGCCTGGGAGCAGCTCTGCGCGGGCACGGGGCACACGCTGGAGCGGGAGTTTTCCATTTTCGGGCACCCGGACTGCAACTCGTGGGTGCCGCTGCTCGTCTCCCGGCGCAGCGGCCGGCACATCGTCTTCCCCCCGCAGGACGCCCGGACCAAGGCGCTTTACGAGGAACTCCTGGCCCGCGTCGGCGGGGTTTCCTTCGTGACGGACGACGCGCGGACGACGCCGTTCCGGCTCCTGGGCATCCTGTGGCAGAACCCCGGGCTGATCGGGCGGCTGCTCGTCCACGTCGTCAGGCTGGTGCTCCGGGGCGTGCTGCCGGCGGAGTTCGCCGTCGCGCTGGCGACGGGCCGGGCGCACACCGTCGGCTTCGGCATCCATAATTTCATGGACGCCGCGCAGGTCGCCCGGGCGGACGCGGACGCGACGGTCAAGGCGCGGCTGGATTCGTGCGTGTTCAAGGGGGCGGTGAAGGACCGCCGGACGGGCGAGTGGGAGGCCGTGCCGATGTGCGCGATGAACGAGCGGCGCTGGGCGGAGGTTTACGACGAACGCCTCGCGGACCCCGCCCTGCTCGCGGAGTCGCAACCGTCGCTGGTCGTCGCCGGGCGGGAGACCGCCGGGGTTGGCACGCACTGAGGGCGGCGCATGATGCCGGCGGCGGACATTTCCATCGTCGTTCCGTGTTGGGGCGCGGACACCGTGCCGGCTGGGATGGCCGCGCGTTGGTTGGCGACGGGCGCGGTGCGGGAAGTGATCGTCGCGAGCGCGCCGGGTGGGGTGGCGGCGACGAACGGGGTGGACGCACCGGAGGGCCTGCGGGTGCTCCCCTGCGCCCGGACCGGCCGGGGCCATCAGATGAACGAGGGGGCGAAGCAGGCCCGGGGGGGCGTGCTGCTGTTTCACCACGCGGACACGGAGTTGGAGGAGGACCATCTCCTCGCGCTCGATGCGGCGATGCGGGCGGACCCGACGCTTGGCGGAGGCGCGTTCCAGCGGAAGTTCGATGAGCGCCACCCGCACCTGCGCTGGCTCGAGCCGTTCGAGACGTGGCGCTGCCGACGCTATGCAGTGGGGAGAGCTCGCCGGTCGCCGTACCAGCAACGAACGGTGTTCGAGGCTATGTGTG
>CAXTFX010000288.1:0-6034 GCA_964243185.1 uncultured Chthoniobacterales bacterium | reverse complement strand
GGTTTCGGGGCGGCGGGTTTGGGGCGGGCGACCTCCGGCGCGGCCGGCTCGATGAGGATGGGGAAACACCGGCGGGCCTCGATGAGGCGAATGGCCGCGGCGCGGTCGGGCGAATCAACGGTGCCCTCAACGATCTGTCCCCCCGCGCTGCGTCCCCGGTAGCGAAAGGCGGGCATGATGGCGGGGAGCGTAGCACAGCGGACCGCGAAAGCGACGGGTCGGTGACCGGGTGGCGGGCCTCCGATCCGGTGGGGCGGCCGTTTCCCCCGTCAGAAATCCCCGTTGGTGAAGCTGCCCTGGAGCATCTTGCGTAACTCGGCGGCACGCTCCTGTTTGGGCACCTGAAGGGAGTCCCAGGTCGGCCGGTCCAGATAGGTGATCTGACCGCCCACGAAGTTGTCGCCGTTTTTATACAGGAGATAAACTTTCTGGCCGGTCCACTCGCGTATCTCCATCGAAAGGTTCGTGGGCGGCACGGGGCGCTTCTCAAGGGTGTGGTCGCGGCCGTAGAGCTGTTCGAGCGCGCGGAGGACACCCTTGACGTTCTGCTTGCCTTCAACTTCGAGAAAGATGGAGTAGAGCTTGCCCTTGAAGAAGTTATACGTGATGGACGCCAGGTCGAAGCGGTTGAACGTCAGCTTGTCGGACGCCCGCTTGTAGGAAGTCCAACGGCCGGTGTCCTCAATCTGTTGGAGTCCCTGGAAAGCGCTCACGGGGGCGCCGATCTGGGCGTCGGGCAGACCGTTCTGCCGATCCAGGTCGGCCACGGAGCCGGCGCGGGCGGGGGCGGAGAGCAGCAAAAGCGCGAAGGCGAGGCAGGCGGGGAGAAGGGGGCGTGTGGTCATGGGGGTGGAGGGGAGAGGGAAATTAGCCACGGAAGGAGCGCGGAGGAAATACGGATGCGGAAAAGAGGGGAAGAGGAGGGCCCACGAAACACGCAAAAAAACGCGAAAAAAGACAGGAAAACAAAATCCCTTCTTTTTGCCTTTCACTTTCGTGTCTTTTCGCGTGTTTCGCGTGCCCTCCTCTTCCCCGGCTCCGCCATCCCCTCAAGTTCCGACCGTGGTGAAAAGACAAAGCCCCGCGCCGGGTCAGGCGCGGGGCTTGCCGTGAAACTTCTCGTCCGGGGACGAACTTAGAAGTTCGCCGTGAGCTGCACCTGCACGATCTGGCCGCTGTTGAAGTCGGCGAAGGGCTCGGTGGTGAAGTTGGTGTAGCTGCGGTAGTCCACCGCGCCGTTGAGCACGCCGGTGCCCTTGGCCACGTTCAACCGGCTGCCGTCGTTAGCCCGGTGCAAGTTGTTACGCAGGTTCCAGTTGTTATAGTAGATGACCTCGCCCTTGAGCCAGGAATAGAAGTTGTAGCCGGCCGCGACGCGGAAACCCTGTGAGTTCAGGCGGCTGAACGCAAAGTTCGGGTCGTTGAGGTTCGGGTCAATGGAACCGATGCCGACGGAGGCGTAGTTCGCGGTGAGGTAGAAGTCACCCTTCTTCTTCAACTCGCCGATGAGGATGCCAGCTACCCAGGTGATCTTGTCGATCGCGGAATCCTCCCGGATGTTGTAAACTTCCACCGCGCGGGCGCCGCCGGTGAAGTTGTAGGAAACGTCACCAAAAATCTTGACGTTGTTGATGGGGCCGAGCGGGAAGTTCACCTCCGTGCCGAGCAGGCCGACGTAGAGGTTGCGCGTGGCGTTCTGGTCATTGAAGGGCGCCGTGCCCAGCAGCAGGCCGGAGTAGGAGGCGTCGGTGTTGCTGCTGTTGTTGTTCGTGCGCGCCAGGGGCAGGCCGGCGGCCGGGGTGCCGGGGCCGGTGTTCACGCCGCCGCCCGCGAAGGTGTAGAAGCCGGGGGCGATGACGGCGTTGAACTTGTTCGACGGCTTGTAGGTCAGGATGACGTCGTTGTAGAAGAACCAGGCGTCGGTCTTCGCATCGCTGTCCCGCACCGCGTTGCCGCCGCCGATGAGCTGGCCGTTGGCCGCCCGGGTGGCCGGCACGGTGGCGCTGAACGCGAGGTTCGCACCGCCGTTCTCGGGGTTATCGTAGAAGGCGTATTGGCCGAAGTTGGCTTTGAGGTTCAACTGCGGGGTGATGTCGAAGTTGAAGCGCTCGGTCAGACCCGTGGGCCGGATGTCGCCGAAGTCGAGGATCGTGTCCGTGTTGTTGTAGAACGGAGCGAGGATCTTACCGCCGAGCAACGTGATGTTGTCGTTGATCTTCCAACCGAGGAAATACAGGTTTAGGTAGATGGACTGGTTGTCGAAGCCCTCGGAGATCGTCTGGTGGTTGCCGTCCGCACCGGCGTAGGTGGTGACGCCGAGGCCGGCGAACCAATTGTCGGAGAACTTGTAGTTCAAGTTCAAGCGCAGGCGCATACGCTCGCGAACCTGCTGAATCTGGTTGTCACGGCCCGGGGTGACGTTGGTCTCGCGCTGGTCCCACTGGGTGCGGAAGCGGAGTTCGCCCTGGAGGGTGAGCTCCTGGACCTGCTTGCCGGCGGCCCGCAGGAAGGTCGGCACCTCGTAGGTCTGGGTGTTCTTGCCCTTGGCATCGCCGCTCATCAGGTTGAGCTCGCGTTCGAGGGCTTGCACGCGCTTCTCCAGCGTGGCGTCGTAGGGGTCGGCCGCGCGCAGGGCAGGGGCCGCGGTGGTGGCGAGGAGGGCGGAGGCGGCCAGCAGGGAGGCAGCCTTCGGGACTCGGGTTCGGATGGTCATTCCTTTGGGTGGTTGTTGAAAGGGTTTTTGGTTTGGTTAGGTGACGGTGACGGCAACTGACTGCGCGGCGTTGTAGGGGAGTCCCCGGATGCCTGCAAGCAGAATCCACCGCTTTCTAGCAACTTTTTTGCCTAACTAGCCAGTGCTTTGTTGGTGACGCTTTCGTTGCACATCCGGTTTTCGGCTTGGCGCGGCCTCCGGGACGGTGCTAATGGCGGGCCTTTTCACCCCCATGCAGGCGCACGAACTGTTCTCGAAAATGTCTCCCGCCCTCGCCGCGGAGATCCTGGGCCACGCCCAGGAGACAGCGAAACCCACCTTCCGCGTGGCCGTGGAAACCCTGGCCAGCCAGCAGCGTCTCCGGGCGGTGTTCGTCGAGCGCAAGCCCAAGCCGGAGCGTTACGCCTGGCTGGCCCGCGCCCTGGGCCGGCCCGCGGGCAACCTCATCGCGGTGAACCTGCTCCAGGCGTGGCTGGTCGGCGCGCAGGCGCCGATGCTGGCGGATTTCTGCGACGCGCTGGGAATCCCGCACGACGGCAAGGGCTCCATCACCGACGTGCCGCCCTGCCCCGGCCCGGAAGTGGTCCGGGCCGCCGTGGACGCGCTGTTGGAGAAGGGGCACGCCCCGGAGCGGGTCGCGATATATCTGCACTGTTTCCTGGGCATGGACCCGGCGGCGTGGGCCCCCCTGGCGGCGGTGCTGGACCAGGACGAACGGCTGCGGGTAGGTTGAGACGGGCCGCAGAATCCCGCCGCGCGGCCGGGCGGCGTTCAGACGAAACTCTCCGCCACCGCGTCGGCCACCATCCGGCCGCGGCGGGTGAGGGTGATCCGGCCGGCGGGGGTCCGCACCATCAGCCCCTCGTGGACGTGCCCGGCGACCGTTTCCGCCCACGGGGCGAGGGTTTTTTCGGCGACGCCCCGGTCCGTGCGCAGGCCGAAGGCGAGGGTTTCCGCCGTGCGTATCGTCGTGGGCACGTCCTCGCGGAAATCGGCCGCGGGCTCCCCGGCGTTGATCCGGGCGATGAACGCGGCGGTATCGCGCACGTTGCCCCAGCGGCGTTGGCCCACGGTGGAGAAGGCGCTGGGGCCGAGGCCGAGGTAGTCCGCGCCGTGCCAGTAGGCGAGGTTATGGCGGCACGCCCGGCCGGGGCGGGCGAAGTTGGAGATCTCGTAGGGCGGGTAGCCGGCGGCGGTCAGCGTGTCGGCGGTGAGTTCAAACAGGTCCGCGTCCAGGTCGTCGTCGCGCCGGAACTCGCCGGCCTCGAAGCGGCGCAGGAACTCCGTGTCCTCCTCGTAGGTCAGGTTGTAGGCGGAAACGTGCGCGGGGGCGAGCGCGATGGTTTCCGTTAACGACGCCAGCCACGTTTCCCGCGTCTGGCCGGGGATGGCGAAGATGAGGTCGAGGTTGACGTTGTCGAACCCGGCCTCGCGCAGGATCGCGTAGGAGCGCCGGGCCTGGTCGGCGGTGTGAACGCGGCCGAGGGTGAGCAGCAGGCTGGGGTCCCAGGACTGCACGCCCATCGAGACGCGGTTGACGCCCAGGGCGCGCAAGGCACGGGCCTTTTCCAGGGAAACGGTCGCCGGGTTCATCTCCAGGGTCCATTCCACGAGGGCGGAAAGGTCCAACCGCGCGCGCAGCCCGCCGAGGAGGGTTTCCAACTGCGGGGTGGACAGGGCCGAGGGCGTGCCGCCGCCGAAGAAGATCGTCTCGGGCCGCAGCGCGCGTCCGGCCGCGGCGAGGGCGGCGGTCTGCTGGTCGAGTTCGCGGAGGACGGCGTCGAGGAAGGCGGCGGTCTTGTTCCGGTCGCTGGCTTCCTTGTAGAACGAGCAGTAGGGGCAGATCTGCGGACAGAAGGGGATGTGGACGTAGAGGTGAGCGACTGGGTTCATGTTCCGGTCTTCCCGGCAGGGGCAAATGGGGTGGCGATTAGGGTTCACCGCGGGTGGCCTCCGGCGGTAGAGGATAATGATTAGGAGCAGGATCAGGCAGGGAAGGCGGGAGAGAGATGCCGCGACGGGCGAGATGCACTATAGGTCCCCCCTCGTGACGCCGAAAGCTGCCCTCGCCGTTCTTCTGGGACTGACGCTCCTGCGGCCATCCTCGGGGCGTGGGCAGGAGGCGGAGCCCGCGCCGACGCCGCTGCCCGTGCGCTCGACGGTGTTCCTCGCGCACGACGAGGCGGCCGTGACGGAGAGCTACGTCGCGGACCCGGGGCGCATCCGGGCGATGGTCGCCCGGCTCATCCCCGCCGCGGCGGGCACCGGGGGGGAGGGTGGCGCGCCGCGGGCGTGGCGGGAACTGGGGGTAGAGGCCAAGGACGTCGTGGGCATCAAGGTCGCCGCCGCCGGGGGGGCCGCGGCGCCGGCCCGCCGCGCCGTGGTGGCGGGGATCGTCGAGAGCCTCATCGCCGCCGGGCACGCCCGGGAGAAGATCCTGGTCTGGGATCGCGACGAGGAGGACCTGCGCGCGGCGGGGTTCCTCGGGCCGACGTGGAACCTCTGCCCGGTGACGTTTACCGCCCCCCGCGACGGCTGGGACGCGCAGGCCGTTTACACCGCGCCGACCCTGGGCAAGCTCATCTGGGGCGACCTGCTCTTCCGCGGGCTCTCGCCCCGGGCGCTGACCGCCTCCCGGACGGCCGAGGACACCAGCCCCACCGCCGACGGCCACAAGCGCCCGGACACCGGCCCGGGCGGCCCGGCGGAGAACCTGTCCAACGTCAGCCACTGGACCACGGTCCTGACCCGGCGCGTGACGAAGGTGGTCAACGTGCCGACGCTCTCCGACGACGTCCACACGGGCATCGGCGGCGCGCTCCACAACGTCACGCTGCCCAACCTGGACAACTGGCGGCGCTTCGCCGGCCAACCGCGCTGGGGCAACCCGACCGTCGCCGAGCTCTGGGGCGAGCCGGCGTTGCGCGGGAAAGTCGTCCTCAACGTCTGCGACGGCCTGGTCGGCCAGTTCGCGGGCGGGCCGGTTTTCCAACCCCTTTACGCCCACCGCCAGGCGACGGTTTATGCCAGCCGCGACCCCGTGGCGCTGGACGCCGTGGCCCTGCGCCTGATCGAGCTCTGGCGCGCCCAGCGGGGTCTGCCCGCGCTGGACCGGGAAACGGCCCACATCCACACCGCCGCCCTCCTCGGCCTCGGCCACGACGCGCCGGAGCGCATTGACTTGCGAACCGTCACCCCGTGAGCGACGGCCACCCTCCGAAAATGGAAAACGACTCCCCGCCGCCCGCCGCCCCGTCCACCCCGCCGCCCCCGTCCGCAGCCGCCGGTCCCCGCGGGGAGGATCGCCCCCGCCGCCCGCGC
>CAXTFX010000287.1:0-6042 GCA_964243185.1 uncultured Chthoniobacterales bacterium | reverse complement strand
TGGTAGCGGCCGTAGAGCAGCTGGTTGCGCCGGCGGTCGGCTTGCGCCACGGGGTGGCGCCCGTTCCAGTCAAGCAGGGCCGAGAGCTTGCCGAAGGTGCGGGTGGCCACGTTGGGCGCATCCGAGAGCGTCAGCCGGGTCGTGCTCACCGTGCTGGCCGCCCCGTCGTAGCACACCGCCATGTAGAAGGCCACCCGGGCCAGGGCGCCCTTGTCGGCGTCGCGCGGCTCCCACGAGTCAGCGTCGCGGCTGCTGCCCGGGGCGGCGGCGAGGACGTAGACGGGTGCCGTGCTCACGTCGTAGGGCAGGTTGCTGCGGGTGTCGTTGACCGCCTAGTCGACGGGGCGCAGGTTGAACACGTCGGTCTTGATGTTGGCGTCGTAGCCGAAGAAGGACTGGCACCAGAGGTGTTCGCGGTCCCACTTGCCGGCGGTGCTGCCGCTGTGGAACTCGTTGGCGATGAGGTTGGAGAAGCCCGAGTAAACCTCGATGACGCGGTTGGCCGGGTCGGCCGGGTCGGCGTCGAGCACCTCCAGGGCGTCCCAGACGCCGGGGGAGTAGGTGAGCACGGCGTGGTTGGCGATGAGGGCGTGCAGGGCGCCCTCCAGGGCCGCCCCCGTCCGGTTGCGGCTGCTGGCGTAGTAGCCGGCCGGCGGATCGTAGGCGGCGGACTGCGCGCGCGACGTCACCGCGGGCAGGAGCAGCGCCAGCGCCGCGACCCACCCGGCCAGCCGGTGGAGAGCGTGGCCAAAACGGTGAAGCGGCGGCGGGGGCGGGATGGGTCGGGGGTTCATGGGGGGATGAGCGGGATACCTTTTGGGCCGGCGGAAAGCAAGCCCCGGTGCCAGGATGAACACCCCGCCGGGCGCTCCACCGGTGCGGCGACGCCCCCCCAGAACCTTGGCCACCCGGACCGCCGTTGTCCGAGCGGGTGTGTTCTGCTCGTTGGCTTATGCACCCCTCAGCACCACCTGAGACGGAAGTTGAACCCATGGAACGGCGCCAGGGGCGCGACGCCGAGCTGGCCGGGGCCATGATCCTGGCCTGCCCCTACCCCGAGGGTGCCCAGGCAAGACGTTGGCGCGCGGGTTGGATGGCCTCCGCGCGCACGGCGCCCCGGCGCTACGCCAGCGGCCACGGCGGCTACACCTCGCGCTTTGAGGAACCGCTGCCATCCGCGGAGGAGCCACCGGCAACCGCCCCCGTCGAGGCCGTGCGGGAGAGCCTGGGCTCCGAGCAGTGCCCGGGGTGCGGTGGCCCCAAGGGGAGGGACGCCATGTTCTGCGTGCGCTGCCGCGGCGCGCTGCCGCCCGGCGCGTTGCTGGTGCTGGCCGCGCTGGGGCGCGAGGAGGACCGGGCGCGCTGGTGGCAGACCGCGTGCGCGGACCTGCGCGGGGAGTGAAGTGGCCCGGCCGGGTCCGTCTGTGGCCTTCGCCGTGGGCAGATGCCGGCTTTGGGCACGCGCGCTGCTTGGCTGGGGGGCAAGGCCATGATGACCACCCGGATCCTTCGCCGCCAAGGCCACGCCGAGACGCGCCGCTACCTGCGCGAGGCCCTGGCGGGCCTGCGCAGCACCGGCTTCAAGCACTTCCGGCTCATCGGCCGGCGCGGCGGTCGGGACTGCCCGGCCTGCGCGGCCCTGGACGGCCCGCTCTTCCGTGTGGACGCACCCCCGGCCTTCCCGCCGCCGGACTGCACCTGCCGGCCCCACGGCTGCCGGCTCATCGCCGCCGCGGCGGGCGCCCACCGTTGACGGAGCTCGCCCCGGACCACGCTTGTCCGGGCGGGGGTGGTGTGATCTCTGCCCGCATGGGCGAGCGCCAACTCTCGACTACGCCCGCCGCTTCCAAACCGTGAGGCTGCTGCGTGCTGGCACCTTAGCGCGGGTGCAGGGGGCGCTCCGGCCGGGACGGCAGAACTGGAACTGGCCGCGCCCTGAGTGCCGCCTTGGAAGTCCCCCGCAAGTGTTCAAGCCTTTGGTGTTGGGCGACACTCCCCCCGATGGAAATCATCACCACCGTCGCCGACCTGCTACAGGAACTGGAACAGGCTCAGCGCGTCGTCCTGCGCCGCGGCTTCCAGGGTGTGGACGAAGCCGGCCAGCGTCGCGGTCCGACGCGCTGGGGTCAGTCGCGCAACGGCCGTGACCTTGGCCGTGGCGGCGAAGCGGGCGAGGGTCAGGACACGGCCGGGCGGAACAGCCCCGGCCGCCGCCGAGACGTTGATGCCCAGGGCGCGAATCTCCTCCAGCCGTTCCAGGGCACGAACCAGTTCGGGGCCGCTGCGGCGTGTTGGCCCCGAGCGGAGCCGGTCCAACGGCGAGCGGGTGCCGCCCTCCGGCACGTCGAGCAGCCCTTCCAGTTTCGCACGGGCGTCCGGGTCTAAACCGCGGCCGAGCCACCGCCAGAGTCTTTCGTCCACACGCTGGCGCACGGCGACGATCAGACGCTCCAAGACCGTGACGCCGGGCAGCAGAACCTTCCGGGCCAGCAGCCACGCCGTCGCCCGCTCGAAGAGCACGCCGGGTCGCTCCGTGCCCGTCCAGCACAGCGCGTAAAGCCAACGGGAGAGGGCGAAGCGGGCAACCGGGTCGTTCGTAAACTCCCGATAGCCGCGGCGGCGACGGATCTCGGCCCGGTGCTCCCAGCGGTGGTTGCTCGCCCCGTGGCGGCCCAGGTCCACGGTGGCCCCGAAGAGGCCGAGCTGGCGGGCGAGGTGGGCCACCACCCCGGCCGGCGCCTCGCGCACGTCGTCCAGGAATGCGCCCAGGAAGCGGGCGGTGCAGAGTTGGAGAGCGAAGCCGAGCCGGTGGTGGTCGCCGCGGCGGGCGGCGACGAGTTCCAGGTCGGCGGCGTCGAGGTGGAAGAAGCGGGCGAGCTGCTCGGCCGTGGGTTCGCCCGGGTAGCGGCCGTAGCGCGTCCGCTGCTCGACGCTGAGGAACTCGACGGGCACGGCCCTACCTCGGCTTCATCGCCGCTTTGGCTTCATGCGTGGGCGGCTGACGCCCGTCCGTCCGCATACCAGCGCTCCACCCAACCGGGCAGGGTCGGAGAGGGTTCGGCACCCAGACCGGCCAGACCGAGGATCACCGCCGCGGTCACACCCCCGCCGCCCCGGCGCAGGAAGCGCGCGGCGACAACGGCCGTGGCGACCAGCTCCGGGTTCTGGCCGCGCCGGAAGCGGTGTTCCAGGAAGAAGACCCGCTCGTCCCAGCCGAGCACCCGCGTCTCGACGCGGAAGCCCTGCCCCAGGCGCAGCGAGCGGCGGAAGGAGATCGTCTCGGCGGCGATGACGGGGTAGAGGCCGCCCGCCTTGAGCTTGGCCCACAGCCCGCCGCGCACCATGAGGTCCACCCGCGCCAGGTCGCAGAGGGAGAGGTAAACCCCGTTGTTGACGTGGCCGAGCACGTCCAGGCCGCTCGGCCACACGCGGAAGACGGTCTCGCAGGGAGCCAACAGGGCAACGCGCGGGCGCAGCCGTCCGGTGAGCAAGAGCCAGAGCAGCCGCAGGAACAGGTTCACGGTAGGGAGAGTGGGTCGGCCGGGCCGTTCAAGCGAGGCTCCGGCCCGCTCCTCAGCGGCCGAGGTAAACCGGGGCGCGGTTCTCCCGCAACGCCCGCACCCGCTCCTGGAAGTCGGCCGTGCCCATGAGCCGGACGAACTCGGGCAAGAGCGCCGCGTAGGCGGCCTCCTCCCCTGCGGCCAAGCCCCGGTGCGCCGACTCCAGCGTGGCGCGCACGCCCAGCGGCGCGCTCTCCGCGATCTTGCCCGCCAGCGCGACGGCCCGCTCCAGCGCGGCGGCCGGCGTGGCGGTGATCTCCTGGACCAGGCCGAGCCGCCGGGCCTCCTCGGCGTTCCAGGTGTCTCCGGTGAGCAGGAGACGCAGGGCGTTGCCCCAGCCGGCCTCCCGCACCAAGCGCACCGTGGCCCCGCCCGCCGCGAACAAGGCGCGGGTGGCCTCCCCCTGGTTGAACGTGGCGTCGGCGGCGGCCACGCGCACGTCGGCGGCCAGCATCAGTTCGTGGCCCATGAGCAAGGTCGCGCCATGCACGGCGGCCACCAGCGGCTTGAGGAGCTGGGGGCCGGTGGTCCGCAGCGGGTTGATCGTGCCCGGCGGGTCCACCGGGGCGTGGCCGGAGGTCAGCACCGGCACCCAGGCGGGCGCGTCCAGTCCGCGGCTGAAGTCCGCGCCGTGGCCGAAGAGGACGCCCACGCGCAACGCCTCGCTGTGTTCCAAACGGTGGTAAGCCGCGCCCAAAGCCGCGTAGGTGGCCGGGTCAATCAGGTTCTGCTTGTCAGGCCGGTTGAGACCGATCAGCAGGACGGGGCCGTGGGCCTCCACGGTGACGGTGGGCGGGGGCGGGGTGGCAGGTTCGTTGGGCATGGGAATGGATGGCTGGGGCTTGGCGGGTTGGGGTGAGGGGGCCGGGCCGGCGGCGTGGCCTCGATCGGCAAGGGCGAAGGACAGCAGCACGGCGCCGCCGGTGGCGAGGAAGGTGCGTCGGTTCATGTCGGCGATACGGGCGGGGACGGCCCGTTCAAGGAAGGGTCAGGACGATTTTGCCGGTGGTGCGCCGCGCCTCCATGAGCCGGTGGGCCTCGGCGGCGTCGGCCAGCGCGAAGCGGTGGTTGACCGGCACTTGCAGCCGGCCGACCGCCACCCAGCCGAACATTTCCTTGAGGCTGGCCCGGGTCAGCTCCGGGTAGCGCAGGATCGTGCGCACGTGAAAGCCCGCCAGCGACGCGCAACGGCTCGTCAACGTGGTGGCGACCTGCGGGTCCTCCAACGCCCCCCGCTGGCCGCTGGCGGCCCCGAAGACGACGATGCGGCCAAAGGGAGCCACGCAGGTGAAGTTCTGGCGGAACACCTCCCCGCCGATCATCTCCAGGATCACGTCGGCACCCCGGCCCGCCGTGGCCGCGAGCACCTGCTCGGGCCAGTCCGCCTCCCCGTAGTTGATGAGCGTGTCGGCCCCGAGCCGGCCGGCTGCCGCGAGCTTTTCGGCGCTGCTGGCGGTGGCGATGACCTGGCCCGCGCCCAGGAGGCGGGCAAACTGGACGGAGAGGCCCCCGCAGCCCCCGGCGGCGGCGTGGACCAGCACGCTCTCGCCTCGCTGCAAACGCCCGACGGTTTTGAGGAGATGGTAGGAGGTGAGTCCTTGCAGCAGGAGTGCGGCGCCCTGCTCGACCCCGACGCCCTCCGGCAGGGGCACCACCTGGGTGGCCGGGGCCGCGACGTATTCCGCGTAGCCGCCGCTCTGGAAGATGGCCGCCACGCGCTGACCCACGGCGAGGCCGCTGACGCCCGCGCCCAGCGCGGCGATGGTCCCGGCCGCCTCCGAGCCGGCCACGAAGGGCAGCGGGGTGGGTTCCAGGTAGCGGTTCACCCGCCGGCCCAGGTCGGCGAAGTTGACCCCGGCCACCTCGACCCGGATGAGGACCTCGCCGGGGCCGACCCCCGGCCGGGTTAACTCTTCGAGTTGGAGCACTTCCGGGCCGCCGTAGGCGTGGTAGCGGACGGCTTTCATGGGCACCTCCTCGGCGGGGGCGAGCGATGGAGCGGGGGTTTGCATATCTGGTTTCATAACGAAACCATCTCGGCTTCCGGTTGCTTTATGCAACCATTTTGGTAATTTTCTACATGCGCCACCGCAGCCTCCGCGCCGAACGTTGCCCGGTCGCCCGCACCCTGGACCTCATCGGGGAGTGGTGGAGCCTGCTCATCCTGCGCGACGCCCTTTCCGGCCGGCGCCGCTTCGGCGACTTCCAGCGCAGTCTCGGGGTGGCCCGCAACATCCTGGCCGCCCGGCTCCGGAAGCTGGTGGCCGCCGGCATCCTGGAGCAGCAGCCGCCCGCGGACGGGGGCAAGCACCTGGAATACGCGCTGACCGAACGGGGAAGGGACCTGTTCGTGACGGTGATCGCCCTGCGCCAGTGGGGCGAGCGCTGGCTGCCCGCCGCCGACGGGCCGCCTGCCGGCACGCTGGTGGACGCCCGCGCGGGCCGGCCCCTGGCCCGGCTGGAGGTGCGCGCCGCCGACGGC
>CAXTFX010000286.1:0-6050 GCA_964243185.1 uncultured Chthoniobacterales bacterium | reverse complement strand
GGCGTGCAGGTCGCCGTCGTCGTCGGCGGCGGCAACATCTGGCGCGGCGCCCCGGCCAGCGCCCGCGGCATGGACCGCACGATGGCGGACTACATGGGGATGCTGGCCACGGTGATGAACGGCATCGCCCTCCAGAGCACCCTGGAGGACATCGGCCTGGAGGTGCGCGTGCAGTCGGCCATCCCCATCCAGAACGTCACCGAGCCCTACATCGTCCGCCGCGCCGTCCGCCACCTGGAAAAAGGCCGCGTGGTCATCTTCGTCGCCGGCACGGGCAACCCGTTCTTCTCCACCGACACCACGGCCGCCCTGCGCGCCAGCGAGATCGGCGCGGGCGTCATCATCAAGGCCACCAAGGTGGACGGCATCTACACCTCCGACCCGAAGAAGGACCCCGCCGCCCGGCGCTACACCCGCATCTCGTATGTGGATGCGTTGACCAAGCAACTCAAGGTGATGGATTCCGCCGCCTTCAGCCTTTGCATGGACAACAAGGTTCCGATCATCGTATTAGACATGAACCAGCCGCGGAGCATCCTGCGCGCCGTCATGGGCGAGGAAGTCGGCACGCTGGTCGGCGAAGGCGCCGTGAACGAGCACCAATTTTAACGAAGTGGGAAGTGGGAAGGCGGAAGCAAGAAGTAAGACTTACCCTATCCGCTCGGTTCCGTTCCTCTGCCCTTCCCACTTCCGCCTTCCCACTTCCCACTTTTACTTATGGCCGCTGACGATCTCCTCCTGGAAGCCGAAGAAGGCATGGAAAAAAACGTGAACTACATGACGCACGAGTTCACCAGCGTCCGCACGGGCAAAGCCTCGCCCGCGCTGGTCGAAAACATTGACGTGGAAGCCTACGGCGCGAGCATGAAGCTCAAGCAGTTGGCGCTCATCACCACGCCCGAGCCGCGGCTGCTGGTCGTGCAGCCCTTCGACGCCGCCACGGTCAAGGACATCGAGCGGGCCATCAAGGAGTCCAAGGTCGGGATCAACCCGCGCGTGGATGGCAAGCTGATCCGATTGCCCATCCCGGAGCTTTCCGAGGAACGCCGCCGCGACCTCGTGAAAACCATCAAAACGATGGCGGAGGAGGCCCGCGTGCGCGTCCGCAACGCCCGGCGCGACGCGCTCGACGGGGCCAGGAAACTCAAGAAGGATGGCGAGATGACCGAGGACGAACTGGAACACTTCGAGGGGGAAATCCAGAAGCTCACTGGTCAATACACCGGCAAGATTGACGACCAGGTCGCCAGCAAGGAAGCGGACATCATGCGGGTGTAAGGGGCTCGTCTATGGTCGGTAAGGGGAAGGAAGCGCCCGCGAAACACGCGAAAAGACGCGAAAGGAAAAAGGCAAAAAAGAAGAGCCTTGGTTTTCACCTGCCTTTCTTTCGCGTCTTTTCGCGTGTTTCGCGGGCGCTTCCTCCCGCCCCGCTCCCTTTTGCGGTTAAACTCCGCCCCATGAAAATCTTCGCGCTTGCCTCGGCTTTGTTGTTCCTCCCGGTCAGTGCGACCTTGGCAGCGCCCGCGGCTACCGGCGGCGGCGGCAGCAGCAGCGTCCCCCGGCTGGCGTCGGAGTTCGTCTGGCGCGGGGCGGGCAACGTCGGTTATCCGCTCAAGAAGTTGCGCGGTCAGCCCGTCGTGATCCTCGTGGCGCCGACGGCGGACAGCCGCGACTTCCGCCAGCAGGCGGGCCGCATCGAGAAAATTTATTTGGACATGGCCGCGCGGAAGGTGGTTTTCATCGCCGCGTTGACGCAGACCGGCGACCGCATCCTGCGGCCCCAGTCCAGCGTGCCCTTCGTGCTCGCGGCGGACGGCGCGGCGGTGGCGAGCGCCTACGGCTTCGGCGGTGGGAAATTTGGCTTGGTCGTCGTCGGACCGGACGGCAACGTGGATTCCACCGGCGCCAGGGTGATCGGCGCGCGGCAGACCCTCGACGTGGTCAACAACTCCTTCCAGCCGCAGAACGCCGGACGCAAGGGGCCGCTGGGCGGAGGGTGAAGCGATGGTGGGGACGGCCAAAGAGGAGCGACTCAATCACGGAGACGAACGAGGGACGTTCGTCAAACCCCCGCGTAGAACGGATTGTGCCGCCGTTCCTGGCCGACGGTCGAGAGTGGGCCGTGACCGGGGCAGAGGACCGTGTCCTCGGGCAGCGACAAGATGTGCTCCCGGTTGAGCCGCAGGGCCTCGGCGTAAGGCTCCGCCGACATTCCCCCCTGGCTGGCCGAGAACAGCGCGTCACCGACGATGGCCAGCACCGGCGGGGTGCTGGCGATCTCCACCACGTAGGTCAGCCCCCCGACGGTGTGGCCGCGCGTCAGGCGGGCCGCGATCTTCAACTCCCCGAGGCTCCAGTGCTGGCCTTCCACTGCCGGCACGGCCCTGGGGACGGCGCCGCGCTCGCGCTCGGGGACGAACACGTCGGCGCCCAAGTCGCGCAGGTCGCCGAGCGCCTCGATGTGATCCGGGTGCGTGTGGGTCAGGAAAATGGCCGCCAGCGTCAGGTCGTGCCTACGTAAAACGGCCCGGATGGGGGCGGCCTGCATACCCGTGTCGAAGAGCGCCGCCGTGCCACCCTTACGGTCCCAGACGAGGTAGGCGTTGACGGTCATGTCGCCGCCAAAGGGCGTGTTGATGGTTTCAAAGGTGCGCGGAATGCGGGCAACCTCCGGGCGCCACGATCCCGCGGCGAGGTCGGCCAGCGCCGGGGCGTGCAGGCCGAGGGCGTCGGCGACCCGGGCGAGGGCGGCCTCGTCGTCAACCGGTTCGCCCGCCTTCAGGGCGGCGAGGTCCGCGGGGGTGACGCCGGCGCGGTCGGCGAGGTCGGCGTCAGAGAGGGCGAGGCCGCGCTGGGCCTTGGCGAGCACGTCGGCGGCTTGGTCTTCGAGGGGGAGCATGGGTGGGAAAGGCAAAACTGGAAGCGGACGAGACTGAAAGAGGGGAGAGGGGGAGACGGGAAAAGTCAACGGGACATCGGCACCATCCGTTCCGATGCCGCCGTCTCCGCGTCTCCCCTCTTTCAGTCTCGTCCGCTTCCAGTTTTCTCCGCTGCCCCCGGGCGGGCGAGGTTGACGGTGATGGTGCCGCCGTTGGGCAGGATCTTGAGGACTACCTGCGCGGGGCGGATGTCGAGCACCTTGTAACGGGTCGCCGGGTCCGCGGGCAGGGAGAACTCCTCGCCGGCGCGCACCTCGCGCTCGCTGCCCTTGCCGTTGGCCAATTCCAGGGCGAGCAACGCCCGGCTGTCGGGGGAGTTCGCAGGCATGGCCCGGACCAGCGTGACCTTCTGGCCAGTGGTGACGTGGGTCAGCGTGACCTCCGAGGCGTCCATCAACTCGGCGGAATCTTTGACCGAGACGCGCCGACGCCGGATGTCGGCGAGGCGCCAGGGCAGGTCGGGCAGCCGGTCGCCCTCGACCAACTCGGCGCGCTGGTGGTCGCGGCCGACGGTGAGCCGGGCCTTGCCGGTGCGGGGATCAACGCCGTCAAAAAGGACCGGGAACGCCTCGCCCTCGACCTTGCGCATCCGCAGTTTGGTGGCGTAGGGCGGATGGCTCGCCGGGTCGTTCGGGTCCGTGCCGGCGGCGAGCTCCTCGTCGTCGGTGAAGCCGTCCCCGTCGGAGTCCTGGCCGGCGTCGCGGGCCAGGAGGGTTTTCGGGTCAATGTTCTTCTGTTGGAGGTAGGCTTGCTCCATCGCGCCGCCGGCGGCGGCGTCGGCCTCCTGGCGGGCGCGTTCGGCGTCCTCCGGGGCGGGTTCCTGGGAGGCGGCCACGGTGCCCGGCGCGGGCACGGGGAGGCCCTGCACGGCGGCGTCGAGCATCCGGGAAACGTCGGCAAAGCCGTGCTGCATGGCCAGGATGCCGGCGGTGGCGCCCTCGGCGTTGGCGAGCTTGGCGTCGGCCCCGCGGGCCAGGAGCAGGGCGACGGTGGCGGCCTTGCCGGCGTCGGCCGCGCACATCAGCGCCGTGCGGCCGCCGTCGAGCCGGGCGTTGACGTTGGCGCCCTTGTCCAGCAAGGCTTTGAGGATGGCGTCGTGCCCGAGGTAGGCGGCGACGCTCAGGGCGCGGTCGAGCTGGCCGTCGCGCTGGAGCCGGTCGCGGGAGGTGGCCAGGAGCACGTCCACGACGTTCTTGTGACCGGGGAAAACGGCGCGCATGAGGGCGGTCCAGTTCTTCTTGTCCCGCTGGCCCACGTCCGCGTTGGACTCCACGAGCCGGCGGACGACCTCGGCCTGCCCGGCGGCGGCGGCGAGGAGGAGGGCGGTGGCGCCGTCCTTGTCCGCGAGGTTCGGACCGGCGCCCTCGTCGAGCAGGAGCTTGACGACGTTGACTTTCCCCGCCTCCGCCGCGGCCATCAGCGGGGTGCGCCCGCGGGCGTCGGCGCCGTTGCGGTCCAGCCCGGCGCGCAGGAACAGGGCGGCACGGTCGGCATCCCCAGCCGCGGCGGCCTTCAGGAAATCGTCCACGGTGAGGGACTGGTTGGCGGCGCGGAGCTTCTCGCGGGCGGCGTCCGCCGGGTCCACGGGTTTGCGCTTGCAGCCGGCGGCCGGCAGGCAGGTCAGCGCGGCGGCGAGGCAGAGAAACAGGGAAACCGGGCGCCGGGCGTCGGGCCTTCCGTGGGGTAGCATCGCGGCACTTTTCGCACCGGCCGGGGCGGGGCGCCAGTCGGGCGGCTTCTTTCCAACTTCCCGCCCCTGCGTTAACCTCCGCGTCCGTTCGCCATGCCCGCCGACCCTGTCCTCACGCCCCGCGCCGACCCACCGAAGGTTCCCGTCACCCGCGAGTCGTTGCGGGAGGCGTTCCGCCTGTTCCGCTACCTCGGCCCTTACCGCACCCGGCTCATCGGCGCGCTGGCGGCCCTGTTGGTTTCCACGCTGCTCGGGCTGGCGTTCCCCTACCTGATGGGGCGCATGATTGACGCCGCGCAGCACGCGGGGGATTTCACCCGCTACGCCCTGCTCGCCCTCGGCGCGCTGTCGGTGCAGTCCGTCATCACGTTCTTCCAGAGCTATTCCTTCAACCAGGCCGGCCAGCGGGCGTTAACCGCCATCCGCAAGGACACCTACGCTCGGCTCATCACGCTGCCGATGGGCTTCTTCGCCCAGCGCCGCGTCGGGGAGCTCGCCTCCCGGCTGTCGGCGGACCTCACGCAGATCGAGGAGATGCTGACGACCTCCGTGCCGCAGTTCTCCCGGCAGATCACCATCCTCCTCGGCTCCCTCGGCCTGATCGCCGCGCTCTCCGGCCGGCTGCTCGGGGTGATGCTGCTGTCGCTGCCGCCCATCATCCTGGTCGCGCTGATCTTTGGCCGGCGGCTGCGGGGCGTGTCCCGCCGGGCGCAGGACCGGCTGGCGGAGAGCGGCGTGGTCGTGGAGGAAACGCTCCAGGGCATCGCCAACGTCAAGGCGTTCACCAACGAGCCCTACGAGGTCGCCCGCTACGGCGCCTCGCTGGACGCCTTCCTGGACATTATCCTGCGGACCACCCGGCTGCGGGCGGCGTTCGTGGCCTTCATCATCTTCGCCGTCTTCGGGGTCATCGTCGGGGTGACGTGGTATGGCTGCCGGCTGCTGCAAACGGGCGAGCTCTCGGCCGGGCAGATGATTTCCTTCAGCCTCTACACGGTTTTCGTCGGCGGGGCGATGGGATCGTTCGCGGACCTGTGGGGCCAGATCCAGAAAACGGTTGGCGCCACCGCCCGCGTGCGGGAACTGCTGGGGGAGAACGCCGAGGAGGTCTCCGCGCCGCTCATCGGCAACGGGACCAACGGCCGGGCGCCCTCCTCCCGCCGGCTCCGGGGTGCGGTCCGCTTCGAGCATGTCCGCTTCCGTTACCCTTCCCGGCCGGAGGTGGAGGTCCTACGCGGGCTTTCGCTAACGGCGGAGCCCGGTCAGCGCATCGCGCTCGTCGGCCCGAGCGGGGCGGGGAAATCAACAATCGTTTCCCTGCTCCTGCGCTTCTACGACCCGGACGGCGGCCGGCTCCTGCTCGACGGCCGGCCGGCGGGCGAGTTCCCGTTGCGCGACCTGCGCGCGGCGATGGCCGTCGT
>CAXTFX010000285.1:0-6119 GCA_964243185.1 uncultured Chthoniobacterales bacterium | reverse complement strand
GGGTTAACCTAGATGCCTCGTGCTGGCGTGACAAGCGGTTTTCACCAGCACGGCAAGCGAGGATCGAAAATATACCTGTAACAGGGTAAATTTCTCTTGCAAGTTGACGCAAAGGGCAGATGTAATGCTTTTTTGGCGCAAATGTAATGCTCGTGTAATGCTTTTTTGGCCGCTCAATTAGCCATGCGCATACTGTTGCCTGACACTTAATGTTTAATTGTTCATTTCTCTAAAATTGAGTCATTTATGATTTCTTTATGCCCTTTACTGCCAGGCAATAATCCGAGGTGCAGAACCAGGGTGTAATGCTCGTGTAATGCTTTTTTGGCGCAAATGTAATGCTGTTTTCCCATTTTCGTTACGAATGGCCCGCAATGCAGAAACATCGCTCCGATGGTCCAAAACACCTGTCTTTGAGGAGCGGGGTTCGGGCGAAGCCGATTGCAATTGCTACACGAGTTAAACAGACCGGCAGCTCGGGTATAGGCGTGTCCTAGCCGTGCCGTGGAGTTGCTCGACCCGTTCCATAAACTCGGACCACGCCAAGGGGCCGCGCGGCACCACGCCACGGCAGTTGCGCGCCCACACCCGCAAGGTCACCGCCCTGGCCTATCAGCCCCGCAGCGGCACGGCGCTACTAGCCAGCGGCTATGCGGACGGCAACGCCTGTTTGTGGCGGCCCGAGCGGTCGCTCAAGCTGTTGCGCGAGGGCTGGCTGGCCATCGTGTGATCAGACGGCGTCCTGAGTCACAACCGCACACCCATGAGCAGCAACTCGGCGTTGAATTTCGTCGCGTGCAGGGCGGCGATGAGTTGTTCCGTCGTTAGGCGATCGCGTCCTGGTTCGCCGACCAGACGGGCGGGGTAAGAGCCCACATGGACCGCGCATTCAAGGAGCTGGACGGGTTGGCCCCGTCGCTCCCCGCGAGGGCGACGCGGCGCCGCCGGTCAAGGGCCAGCCGGTTGGTTTTCCTACATGGTCAGGGTCGTTGCCTCGCGCCCGAAGCAATTCGCCAACCGCGGAATCTGCGTGGCGCGGTGATTCTATTCGGAAAACTCCGTCGCGTGGAGGGAGGATGCGGAAACCCTATCTTGTCGAAGAAGCCCCGCGCCGACGCAAGGCGCAGGAAGCGACCGTCGAGGCGTGCGTTTGACCCCTCACGCGCCCCAGCCGCCATCCACGTTGAGGCTGGCCCCGTTGATGAACCCGGCCCGTGGGCTGGCCAGGAACGCCACGGCTTCGGCCACCTCCGCGGGCGTGCCCAGGCGGCCGACGCTGGTAAAGCGCTGCATCGCCTCAAAGGTCGGCCCCTCCAGCGGCTGCGGCTCGGGTTGGACCACCGCGGGTTGCACGTTGTTGACGGTGATCCCGGCCGGGCCGAGGTCGCGCGACCAGGCCCGGGTGAACCCCCGCACCGCGAACTTGGTGGCCCCGTAGAGGCTCAGGCCGGACACCGGGGCGGCCTCCCCGAAGACGGAGCCCATGTTGATGATGCGTCCCCAGCCGGCCCGGGTCATGCGCCGGGCGGCCTCGCGGGAGAGTTGGAAGACGGCGCGCACGTTCAGGTTGAAGAGGTGGTCGAACGATTCGTCGGTCGCCTCCGTGAGCGAGCCGAAGTCGAGCGTGCCCGCGTTGTTGACCAGCACGTCCAGGCGCCCGGCGAACCGGCCCCCGAACGCCAAGTCGAGCTGCGCGAGGAGCGCCGCGGGCCCCGCGTGATCGCTGAGGTCCGCGCCGACCGCCTCGGCCGCTCCGCCCGCCGCCTGGATGTCACGCACGACGGTTTCCGCGGCCTCGCGGCTGGACCCGTAATGCACGAGCACGTTGGCGCCGTCCGCGGCCAGGCGTCGGGCCACGGCGGAACCGATCCCGCCGGAGGCCCCGGTCACCAGGGCGAGCTTGTTTTCGAGGGGCAGGCTCATGGTTCAGGGTTTTGGCCGGGTGCCATCACGCTTTGATCCGGTCACGCAGCCCGCCAAAGACGATGGCCTTGACCGGGTCGAGCGCCAGGAAGTCGTGCGGGAAGCCCAGGGGCACGGCGCTGGCTTTGTCCAGACGCTCGAGCTGGGCCGGGGAAAGGCTCACGTCCACGCTGGCGAGGTTATCTTCCACCTGGGCGAGCTTGCGCGCACCGATGATGGGGATGACCGGCACCGGGCGGTAGCGCAGCCAGGCCAGGGCCACCTGTGCCGCCGAGACGCCGAGTTCCTGCCCGACGGCCACGATCTCGCGCACGGTGGCGTGGGCGCTCTCCTCCACGCCGCCAAAGCCCTTCATCATCTCGGAGTGCATCCGCGCGCCCTCGGCCTCGGATTGTTTGACATTATCCGGGAGATACTTGCCCGTGAGGAGGCCGTTGCGCAGCGGGCTCCAGGCCAGCACCGTCATCTGTTGATCCTTCGCCATTGGCGTCAGCTCCCGCTCCACGGTGCGCTCCAAGAGGGAATACTCGATCTGCAAGCCGACGTAGCGCGTCCAGCCGCGCAGTTCGGCCAGGGTGTTGCTCTTGGCCACCACCCACGCGGGCGCATCCGAGATGCCGACGTAAAGCACCTTGCCCGCGCGCACGAGGTCGTCAAAGGCGCGCATGACTTCTTCCACCGGCGTCATGCCGTCCCAGATGTGCTGCCAATAGAGGTCAATGTAGTCGGTCCCGAGCCGCTTGAGGCTGGCCTCCACGGCCTGGACCATGTTCTTGCGCTGGTTGCCGCCGGCGTTGGCGTCGGTGCCGGGCTGGCCGCTGAAGCCGTTGGTGGCGTTGGTGTATTTGGTGGCGATCACCACCTCCTCGCGGTGGCCGGCGACAAACTCGCCGACCAGCTTCTCGCTGGAGCCGTTGGTGTAGATGTTGGCCGTGTCCAGGAAGTTGCCGCCAGCCTCACGGTAGGCGTCGTAGATCTTGCGCGCCTCATCCTTGGCCGCGCCCCAGCCCCAGTCCTCGCCGAAGGTCATGGTGCCGAGGCAAAGGTCGGAAACGCGCAGGCCGCTGCGGCCGAGCAGTTGGTAGTTCATCGTGGTAGTCATAGTGGGTTTTTCTCTGTTTGGTGGTTGCTGGCGTGAGGTGTTTAAGGGGGTTCGTTGGTCGGAGGCGGGCAGAGGTTGCGGGCGGTGAAGTGGTTCGGGGATCCCTCCATCCACGGTGGGTTCTCTCAGTGACTGGCGCACTGCTGGGCGTCGGCTGGGGCCGACATGGCCGCGTTGAGGCCCGCGAAGGTCTGCTGGTAGTTCTCCCGCCCACCCTCCGCGGCCAAGCGCAGGGGAAGCACCCGCTGGACGCAGATTTCCGTCGCCGCCGGCTGCGTTTCGAGGATGCCCATCACCTCGGCGATGAACTCGGCCAGGGGCATCGCCCGGGGATCGTTGGCCTGGTGCTCGCCCATCAGCTCCGTTTGCACGTAGGGCGGGATGAGTTCGAGCACCTCCACGGCGGTGTCCCGGAGCTGGTAGCGCAGGCTCTGGGTGTAGGAGTGGATGGCCGCCTTGGTCGCGCAGTAGGTCGGAGTCATGGCCATCGGCACGAACGCCAGGCCGGAGGAGACGGTCATCACCGAGGCGCGGGGCTGCTGGCGCAAGTGGGGCAGCAGCGCGGTCGTCAGGCGCATGGGGCCGAGCAGGTTGGTGGCGACGGTGGCCTCCGCGTCGGCCAGGTGATCCTCCGAGCCGGCCAACAGGTTCTCCGGCCGCATGATGCCCGCGTTGTGGACGACCACGTTAAGGGCGGGGAACTCCGCCCGGAGCCGGGCGGCGAAGTCGCGGATGCCGGCCGCGTCGGCCATGTCCACGGGGAGGGTCGCCATGCCCGGGTTGGCCGCGGCGACCCCGTCGAGCGCCCCCTGGCGGCGGCCGGAGATGATGACCTGGTTGCCGCGGGCGTGGAAGGCTTCGGCCAAGGCGCGGCCGATGCCCGAGCCGCCGCCGGTGACGAGGATGGTGTTGTCGGTGGTTTGCATGGGTCGAATCTGCGGGAGGTGCCGGGTTCGTCGGGTTGGAGGGTGGTCGATGGAACGGTTGACCATCGGCCGGCGCGGTCCCCCGCCACAAGGCACAGAACTCCAAAGGACTTGCCTGATCCTCCGGCAAGGCGGAGAGACGTCCGCTTCGACGCCTTGAACCGTTGCTTGATCGTCCCGATGACCACCACCCTCACCCGCGCTCGTCCGCCCGCCGCCTCCCGGCCTGGCTCCCCCCGCGCGCTCGCCCGGCTGCTGGCGGGTTTGTCCACGGTGGAGGGCGTTAACCCGACGTGCCTGCCGGACGTGCGCCTGATGCGGGCTTCGGCGCACTACCCCGCCACCCCCGTCGCCTACGACCCGAGCATCGTCATCATCGCCCAGGGCACCAAGCGCGGCCAACTCGGCGCGCGCCGGTTCACCTACGACGCCCGCAACTACCTCGTGTTGTCGGTGCCGCTGCCCTTCGAGTGCGAAACCTCCGGCACCGTGGAGGAGCCGATGCTCGGCCTGTCCGTGCGCGTGAACCCCGCCACCGTGGCCGAACTGCTCCTCGAACAGGACGCCGTCCCGCCGGTGCCCCCCGTCTGGCCCCGGGCCATCGACGCCACGCCGCTCTCGCCCGCGATGGGCGACGCCGCCCTGCGGCTGGCGCGCTGCCTGCACTCTCCGGTGGAGGCGCGCATCCTCGGCCCAGCCGTCGTGCGCGAGATCACCTTCCGGGCCCTGAACGAGGGTCAGGGCGACGCCCTGCGCGCGCTGACCTCGCCCTTGAGCCACTTCGGGCAGATCGCCCGGTCCCTGCGGCGCATCCACCTCGACTTCGCGCGCGCGCTAGACGTGCGCTCCCTGGCGCGGGAGGCGGGCATGAGCGCCTCGGCCTTTCACGCCAACTTCAAGCGGGTCACGGCCAACAGCCCGCAGCGCTACCTCCAGACCACCCGGCTGCACAAGGCCCAGGTGCTTATCGTCGGCGGCCTGCCCGTGGCGCAAGCGGCGCGCCAGGTCGGCTACGAAAGTCCCTCGCAGTTCAGCCGCGAGTTCAAGCGGCTCTTCGGCGGCAGCCCGAAGGAAGTCGCCGGCCGTTCCCGCGTTGTCGCCCCCGGGGCGCCCCGGGCGCGGCATCGGTGAGGACACAACGGATGCAAGCTGAGCGACTACTACTGGCGAGGACAGACGTGGCTTTTGGGATCAGCGTTGACGCCAGGAGGCGTTAGCTCGATTACCGGGTCAGGCGTTTCCGGGTGATTGCAGCGGGAGGCTAAAAACGTAAAACGCTTGATCCCGCTGCCACCCCTCGCTCTCATAAAGTGCTTGGGCAGACTCGTTAGTTGTGGCGGTGCTGAGTTGAAGGCGGACGGCGCCGGCAGCACGTCCGAAATCGGCTGCTGCGCGTAACAGGGCGGAGGCGACTCCGCAACGGCGTGCGTCCTGACAAACGAAAAGATCGTTGAGGATGAAGACTCGCGCGGCCGATACAGATGAGAAGCTAGGAAATAACTGCGTGAATCCTACTGCGCGCTGCTGGGTGGCGAAGGCAAGAAAAATGACAGACTGGCGGTGAACAAGTCTCTCGAACAGAAATGACCGAGCGAGAGGAAGATCGGCTGACCTCCCGTAAAACTGGCGATAACCATCGAAGAGCGGAGCGACCGTGTCGAGGTCGTCAAGAGTTGCTTGGCGGATGTTCATGTCGGGGGACGCGAGGAAACGTCTAACCAGTATAAGAGGCGGTGGGAGTGGTCATTTACCGCCTGACGGCATCCGGTTACCGCCGGTGACGCGCCCCCCGCCCTCGGCGATGCGGTCGAGCAGCTCCTCCAGCAGGTGCTTTTCGCCCCCCGTAAGGACGGAGACCGCATCCAAGGAGGCCCGCAGCGTCGCTGCCGCCCCCCTCGGACCCGGCTCGTTGGCCGCCGGCTGCTCTTCGCCGGTGGTAATGGCGGCCATGACCGCCTCACGGGCGACTTCCGACAATCCCTGATCGCGTTCTCCTTCAGGTTGACCAATGAGGGTGAGCACCGTGCCCGTGCCCACCGCGTGCAGCAGGGCGACCGCGCGCGCTTCGCTGGTCCGCAGGCGGCCCACCCGCGCGATGGCGCGCACCCGGCGACGCAGGACCTCCAGCCCCGCCGCCGCCGCGGGCGAGGGCGGGCGCGGCGAGGGGT
>CAXTFX010000284.1:0-6122 GCA_964243185.1 uncultured Chthoniobacterales bacterium | reverse complement strand
CCGACGAGCGGGGCGTAGTAGTTGTCCAGCACGTCGCGCACGTCCGTGTTGGCGAACTGGAGGCGGACGGTGTCCCCGGCCATCGAGGGCCGCCCGCCCGGCCCCGTCGGCGGCAACCCGGCGGGCAGCGGCGGTGGCGTCGTCAGCCCCGGCAGCGGCGGCACGGGGGTCTGGGCCCGGAGCGGCAGGCCGGGGGGAAACGCGAACGAGGCCGCCGCCAGGCAGGCGGCGGCGGAGCGGAGGGGGAAGACCCGCAAGGGGGGGATTAAACGCCCGGTTCGCCGCCGGGTCAAAAGGGTGGCGAGCCGAGCGTTGCGCGTTAGGTTGCCATCCTGCCCTTGGAACCGCCACCCCCCGAGCCGACCCGCGCCCCCGCCGGCTTCACGCTGGTGGAGATTTGCGTGTCCATCCTGATCGTCCTGCTCCTACTGGGCATGGCCGTCCCGAGCCTCTCCGGCGTGCTGGCCGAGCGGCGGCTGCGGGCGTCGTATGACGGGCTCGCCGGGCTCGCGGCGGAGGCCCAGCGCCGGAGCGTCGTGGAGCGGAAGACCTACCTGCTCGCCTGGGACCGGGACGGCCGCGTGCGGCTGCTGCCGGAGGGGCTCCCGGCCCGGCTCCGCCGCGAGATCGCCCCCGCCCCGCTGCCGGCCGGGGCCCGTTACGAGCTGCGCTTCCCCGACGCGGGGGAGGGCGGGGCGACGCGCGAGTGGGCCTTTTTCCCCACGGGCAACTGCGAGCCGGCCACCGTGCGCTGCGAGGCGCCGGCCGGGACGTGGGAGGCCAGCTTCAACGCCCTGACCGCCCGCGGGACGTTCCGCAACTTCGCGCCGAAATGAAAACTCCCCGGTCTTTCCCCAAAGACGGCATCATCCTTCTGGAGATTCTGCTGGCCATCGCCATCTTCGCGATGGGCGTCCTGGCCCTGGGCCGTTGCGTGCAGGCTTGTCTGGACGCCGGGCGGCTCCGCGCGGAGGACGCTCGGGCCCGGCAACTGTTGGAGAACCGCATGACGGAGATCTCCGCCAGTCCCGCCCTGCCCGAGCGCGAGCGCCGCCGGGAGTTGTCCACCGGCCCCTTCGCCGGCCTGACGCTCGTGGAATCCCGCCGCGCCCTGGACCTCAAAAACGAGCAGAACCTCCCCCTGCCCGGCCTCTACGAGATCACCCTGCGGGCCGAGTGGCCAACGGGCAACCGGACCGCGTCCTTCTACCTCCTGCGGGCGGGAACGTGAGCGATGAAGGCCAAACCTTCCGCCTTCACCCTCCTGGAAGTCATGCTCGCGGTGGCCATCCTCACCGTCGTGGGCGCGGCCATCTTCCGGTTCACGGAAACGACCCTCACGGCCACGCGGATCGCCGTGCGGAACGGGGAAACCACCCAGGCCGCCGCCGGCTTCGCCCGCTTGCTCCAGGCCCAGCTCGACAGCCTGCCGGCCTCGGGGGTGGGCGGGCTGACGGGCAGCTCGCGCAAGGTCGGGGAGCTTCCCTGCGACGACCTCGTCCTCGTCTGCGATGCCCCCGCCGCCCTCCTCAGCCACCGCGCGCCCGGGGCGTGGCAGGTCCAGTTGACCCTGCGCGCCGGGACCGATTCCGCGCACGGCGGGGGCACGCTCGGGATGCAGCGGCTCGGCCCGGCGGAGGACGCCACGGCCGTGGACCTCAATGCCCCCGCCGGCCCGGCCCTGCTGACGAACGCCGCCACCCGGCGCCGGGAGGCGGACTTGGCCGGCGAATGGGTCCCCCTGCTCGAGAACGTGGCGGGCTTCGAGGTGAATTACTTCAACGGCCGACTCAACGGCTGGCTCCCGAAGTGGAACGACCCCAACGCGATCCCAGACCTCCTGCGCGTCCGGCTGACCTTCGCGGAGGGGGCCGGCCGACCGCTGGAAATGATCCTGCGCATCCCGCCCCGCACCCGCCCGCAGGCCCTCGCCCCGCTCCCCGCGCCGAACCCGGCGGGCCTCCCCGGCGGCACCGCTCCGCCCGGGCAGTCCGTGGCCGGCCCCGCCGCCTCCCCGCAATGAGGAATGACCGCTTCGCGGAATGACGAAGCCCGAAGGAACGATGAAAGTCCAAACGACGCGACAGGAGTTTTGGGCCTCGGCATCCGGGCTTCGGCATTCCGCCCGCCGGGCGGCCGTCGCCCTCCTCCTCGTGCTCTGGGCGCTCTTCCTCCTGACGATGGTCGTCTTCGCGCTGGTCCAGCAGGTGGACCAGCAAATTTTCCTCGACACCCGCGGCAACGCCGAGCGCGAGGCCCGCGCGATGGCCTTCAGCGGGCTCCAGATCGCCCTGCACCCGGCCATCACCAACAACGCGCCGGCCATCCTGCGCGGCGGGACGGACGCCCGCCACGAATACGCCGCCCAGCTCCGCGGGGAAGGCGGCAAGCTCAACCTCGGCTGGCTCATCCAGGGCGAGACCCCGGCGCGGCTCGACCTGCTGCGCCGTTACCTGGAAGGCCGCGGCCTGGGCTTCGCCGAACGGGAAACGTTCATTGATTGCTTGCTGGACTGGGTGGACCCGGACGACCTCGTCCGCGCCAACGGCGCCGAAACCGACGTCCTCGGCCGCAAGGTGCCCAACCGGCCCCTGGCCGACCTGGGGGAACTCCGGCGCATGAAGGGCGCCGGCCCGTTGCTCGAACTGCCCGACTGGGACCGGGATTTCACCCTGTGGACCAACGCGAACCCCGGCGTGGACCTACGCTGGGCGTCCGAGGAGGTCCTCGCCGCCCTGCCCGGCGTGGGCGCCCCGCGGGCGCGGACGTTCGTCCAACTCCGCCGCGGCCCCGACGGCCTTGACGGCACGGCGGACGACCGCGAGATCAGGAACCAGGACGAGGCCCTGGCCCTGCTCGGGCTGGGTCCCCAGGAGCGCACCGCCCTCAACGGGTTCGTCACCTTCAACAGCCCCGTGTATCGCATCGTCGCCGAGGGCCGCGCCGGGGACGTGCGCCGGACCATTGAGGTCATCGTCGCCAAGAACAACGGGCAGGGCCAGATTTTGCAATGGCAGGAGCGGTGAGGCGCTCCCCGCGGCCGCCGTCACGGGGGTCGGACGAGGAATTTCCGAGCGCCCCGCCGTCGTTTATGGTCTAAGGGGTCCCCTGCCCCGTTGACCGCCCTCTCGTGACTTCCCCCGCCCCGGTCCCGGAAACGATGCCTGCCGACGACGCCCCGACGCCGCCCGCCCGGCGCCGGCGTCCCGGGCGGGCCGGGGGGAAGGCGGACCCAACCGCCGACACGGGCGTTTTCCTCCTGCCCGACCCCGTGACGCCCGGCGCCTGGCAGCTCGCCCGGCGGGGGGCGCCGGCCCCGGCACCGACGACGTTCCCCACGCTCGCGGAGGCGGCCGGCGCCCTGGCCCTGGGGGAAACTTTCACCCTCGCCCTGCCGCTGGACCTCGGCCTGGTGGCCCGTTACCGGCTGCCGGAGGCCCTCGCGGCGGAGCTGGCGGACATGGCGCGCATCCAGTTGGAAAAGGTGCTGCCCTACGCCGACGAGGAACTCGGGCTGGCCTGCGTCCCGCTGGGCCCCGCGGTGGGGGGGGAGCTTCCCCTGGCCGCCTACGCCGTGCCCCGGCGCCGGTTGGCGGAGCTTTGCGCGCCGTTGACCCGGCTCGGGCGCTGGCCGCGGCGGACGGTTTTTGCCGCGCAGGTCCGCGCCACTGCCGCGGCGGCGGCGGCGGCTTCGGCCGGGGCGGCGGACGACGGGGCCGTATCCCTGCTGGCCTACCCCGAGTGGGGCCGCGTGGTGGTCGCCGTCGTGGAGAACGACCGGCCGACGTTCGCCCAGACCCTCCCGGCGGACCTGTTGCCGGAGGGCCTGGCCGGCGAACTGCCCCCGCTGCTGCTCGGCGCGGAGCTGGAGGGCGTGCCCACGGATTTCTCCCGGCTCGCCCTGGCCGAGGACCTACCGGCCGGGTGGGTCGGCGCGTTCACCGCCGGGCTGACCGTGCCGGTCAACCCGGCCGTCCCGCGGCTCGCCCCGACGGTGGGCGCCGGCGACCTGGACCCGGTGGACCTTTCCCTGCCCGGCTGGCGGGACGAGCGCCGGCGCGCGGCGCGAGCCGGCCACCGGCGCCGGCGGCTGTGGTGGGCGGCGGGGGTTTACCTCGTGCTGCTCCTCTTGGGTTTCGCGGACCTGGCCCGGCTGCGTTACCTCCGCAACAAATACGACCGGACCGTGCGTAACGCGCAGAAACCCATCGCCACGCTGGAGGCCGCCCGTAAGCACTGGCAGGCGCTGGCCCCGGCGTTCGACTACCACCTGAGCGCCGTGGAAATCCTCGACCAGGTCCGCCAGTGCCTCCCGGCCGACGAGAAGGTGGACCTACGCCTGACGCTGTTTGAGATCAACCGCCTGCGCTCCCCCGCCGTGCTGACGGTCACGGGCGAGGCCCCGTCCTACCAGGCCGCCACGGACCTCGGCGACCGGCTCAAGAACCGGGCGGAGCTGCGCGCCCTCCAGCTCGTCCCCGAAACCCCGGTGATCCTGCCCAACGGCCGGGCCAGCTTCCGCGTCCTCGGCCGGCTGCCTTAACGGGGGAAATCCACATGAAACTGCCCGCTCTCCCCCCCTTCCCCGCCGTCGCCGCGCGCCGGCTGTCGGGTCCGCTGACCAGGGTTTTCCGCGCGGTGGAACCGGCCCTCGCCCGCCTGTCGCCGCGGGAGCGACGGCTGGCGCTGCTGACGGCGGGGGTGGTCTTCGTCCTCGGGAACATCTTGGTCCTGAGCTATCTCCTGGGCGCCCGCCGGGAGCTTTCCACGACCCTGGAGGCGAAGCGGCAGGCGGCCAGGAACGCCGACCTCCTGCGGGCGGAAGCCCCGACGTGGCAGAACCGCGAGGCGTGGCTGAAAACCCACCAGCCCAAGCTGGCCGTCAGCCCCCAGGCGGCCGGCGGTCAGTTGCTCGTGCAGGTGCAACAACTCGCCGCCGAGCGCCGGGTGACGCTGGAGGCCGGGCAGATCGTCCCGCCCGAAAATCCGAACGCCCCCGGCGCCGCGGGTCGGCCGTATCAGCCCGTGGCCGTGGTCTTCAACGCCCGCGGGGACTGGGGGGCGATGATCAATTTCCTCGCCGCGCTCCAGGCCGACCCCGAGGGCTTCCTGGTCCCGGAGAACCTGTCCCTGCACAGCGACAAGAACAACCCGGCGCTGCTCACGGCGGAAAGCGTCCGCGTGGCCCGCTGGTTCGCGCCGGCGGGAAGCTGAGGAAGGGAGAATATCGGAATAGGGCAACGGCATCAGCGCACTAGTTCAACCCATGAAGACGCCTTCCGCTTTCCCCCGCCGGCAACGAACGCTGTGGATCATCTGCCTTCTCCCCTCTCCCCTCTGCCTTCTCCCCTCGGCCTTCCCCGCCCCCGCTCCCGATCCGCTCATCCCCGGCCCCCGGGCGGCGGACCGTTACCAGGTCCTCGCCGCGCGTTCGCCCTTCTCCCCGCCGACCGCCGAGGCGCCTCCCCCGGTGGCGACGCCGACGCCCCCGCCGCCCGCCTGGGGGGAGAAATACACCCTCGGCGGGCTGGCGCAGTTCGGGGCGGGCTACAAGGTTACGCTCAACCCCAAGAACCCCGTCGGTGCCGGCGCTACGGCCTCCGCGGGCAGCAACAACGTCAACCCGACCGAGCGCCTCGTGATCATCACCGGCACGCCCGGCCCCGAGGGAATTACCCTGGTCGGCGTGCAGTGGAACGACGACCCCAAGCAGACCCGCGCCACCCTGCTCAAGAACGGCGTGCCCGCCGTGTTCACCTTTGACCCCACGGCCCTGACCGCGGCCCGCGGCAACGCGGTCACGGCTTGCTCCATCCCCGCCCCGCGCAGCTCGGCCTCCGGTCCCGGGGTTTCCGCGCCGCCCGGGGGGTTCAGCCCGCCCTCGAGCCCCGCCGCCGGCGGGGCGCCCGTGCCGGGCATCGTGCGTAGCCCGAACACGCGCTCGCCCATCCGCCCTCCCCCGCCTGCGCCCGGCCCCAACGGGGTCCCCCTCGTCGCGCCGCCCCCGCCGCCCTCGGCCCCCATCCGCGTCGCCCCCCGCTCCGCGCCCGTGGTGCCCGGCAACACCGCGGATAACGATGACGACTGAGCAACCCAGGGCACCCCTTCGGGTTTCCCGGGTC
>CAXTFX010000283.1:0-6122 GCA_964243185.1 uncultured Chthoniobacterales bacterium | reverse complement strand
ACCGGCAGCTCTTCCCGGACATGAAGGAGGACATGTTCATCTCCATGTGCTACGTCATCATTGACCACTCGGCCGGGGAAGTGTCCCTCGCGCGGGCCGGTCACGACGCCCCGCTGCTCTACTCGGCCAAGGACGCCAAGGTCGCCCGGCTCAACCCTCCGGGCATGGCCCTGGGCGTGGACAGCGGCTCGGTCTTCGACCGGCTCATGCGCAACGCCAACGTGCCGTTGAACTCGGGCGACTGTCTGATCCTTTACACCGACGGCGTGACCGAGGCGCTCGACACCAACGGGATGGAATACGGCATGGAAAAACTCCACCTCGCCATCCAGGCCAGCGCGCCCGAGGGGGCCGCCGCCGTGGTCAAGCGATTGACCGACGACCTGCGCGCCTTTATCGGCAACCAGCCGCAGAACGACGACGTGACCTTGATCGTGGTGCGAAAACTCTGACCGTTTCCCGTCGCAAATTCCCAATCTCCCATCCCTTCATGAATCCCAACCACCCGAACCCCGAAGTTGACCCGATCCCGGTTGCCCCCGACCGGGTTTCGCCCTTCCCCGAGGACCCGCTCGACCCGCCGCGCGAGCGCACGGAGGAGCGGGTTCACGAGGACCACAACGCGCCCAAACCTCCCGCGGAGAGCGCCACGCCGGACCCGGCCGCCGAGGCCGCCCGCTACAAGGATCTCGCCCTGCGCGCCCAGGCCGATTTCGACAACTTCCGCAAGCGCGCCGCCCGCGAGAAGGAAGAGGCGATGCGCTACGCCAACAACGGTCTGCTGGAGAAACTCTTGCCCGTGCTCGACAACTTCGATCTCGGCATGATGGCCGCCCGCCAAGCGGCCGGGGCCGAGACCATCGTCACCGGCCTGGGCATGGTCCAGCGCCAGTTGGAGGACTTCCTGCGCGAGGCGGGCGTGACCGTCATTGACGCCGCCGGCGCGAAGTTCGACCCGCACCTGCACGAGGCCCTGGGCCACGAGGCCAGCGCCGAGGTGCCCGAGGGGCACGTCGTCCGGCAACTGCGGAAAGGCTACCGGCTCAAGGACCGCCTGCTGCGGCCGGCGAACGTGTTCGTGTCCAACGGGGCGGCGAACTGACCTCGCTCGTGCTCAGAAAAGTTCGTCAACTCGTCGCTGACCTGACCACGGCGGGCTGGTAACTCGTGCGAAAAGCGGGTAAAGGTTCGCACCATAAATTCAAACACCCGCGGCTTCCTTACGTGATCATTCTCAGCGGAAACGGTGGGAACGACGCCCAACGTTACAAAGAAAAGGATGCGCGCCAGGGTGTGAGCGATGCCCAAGAACACACCCGGGATGACGATGAAAGCCGCTGACACCTACCCCGCCTTCGTGGAATGGAGCGACGAGGACGAACTCTACGTCGGCCGTTGCCCCGACCTGTTTCTAGGTGGTTGTCATGGGGACAACCCCGTTGAGGTTTATGCCGAGCTCCGCGCCATCGTGGAGGAAGAAGTCGCCGACCTCCTGGGTGGGGGCAGACCGCTTCCGCCGGTGATAACTCAAGCCGTCGAAACCAACCAAATTCTTCCATGCGTCACGTCGTGATCTATCCCGGTGAGGATGGCTACCTCGTCGCCGAGTGCCCCAGCCTGCCCGGCTGCGTCACGCAAGGTGCCACGCGGGAGGAAGCCGTCACGAACTCCGGGAAGCGATCGCGGGCTACGTCGCCGCCTTGGAGGATGACGGGCTGCCCGTTCCGCCGGACCGTTTAGAAGCGGTGCTCGTTGCCGTATGAGCGTCCCGCTGCCGGTGGTTTCCGGCCCGCAAGCGGTCGGCGCGCTCCAGAAGACCGGATTTCAGGTCCGCCGGCAGCAGGGAAGCCACCTGATCCTGCGTCGGGACGAGCCTTTCGCGCAAACCGTGGGGCTCAACCACCGGGAGCTGGACCGGGGCACCCTCCGCGCCATCCTCCGGCAGGTTGGAATCAGCGTGGATGATTTCGTCAAGCTCCTCTAGTTTCCTTTCCCTTTTCCGCCGATGCCCACCGTTAAACGCGATTATTACGAAGTCCTTTCCGTCCAGCGCACCGCCACGGGCGAGGAAATTAAGAAGTCCTACCGCCGGCTGGCCGTCCAGTTTCACCCGGACAAGAACCCGGACGACCCTTCGGCCGAGGAAAAGTTCAAGGAGATCGGCGAGGCTTAAGACGTCTTGTCCGACGCGGACAAACGGTCCGCCTACGACCGCTTCGGGCACGCGGCCTTCGCGCAGGGCGGCGGGGCCGGGCCGCGCGGCGGCGGGGGCGGCGGCGGGTTCCACGATCCGTTCGACTTGTTCCGCGAGGTCTTCGGCGGGATGGGCGGGGCGGGCGGCGGAGGCGCCGGCGCCGGCGAAAACATTTTCGAGCAGATGTTCGGCGGTGGGCGCGGCGGGGCGGGCGGGGCCGACCGGGAGGGCCGGCAACGCGGGGCCGACCTGCGCTACGACCTGGAACTCACGCTGGAGGAGGCCGCCAGCGGCGTCGAGAAGGAGATTGACGTCCGCAAGCTGGCCACCTGCGACGTCTGCACCGGCACCGGCGCGGAGAGCGGCAGCCAGGCGGTGACGTGCAAAACCTGCCAGGGCCGGGGCCAGGTCATCACCAGCCGCGGGTTCTTCCAGGTCGCCCAGACCTGCCCGCGCTGCCGCGGGACGGGCACGCTCATCGAGAAACCCTGCCGCACCTGCCAGGGCGAGGGCCGGATGGAAAAGAACGCCCGCATCAAGCTCAAGATTCCGCCCGGCGTGGACGACGGCGCCCGGCTGCGCTCCTCCCGCAACGGCGAGGCCGGCATCCGCGGCGGCCCGCCGGGGGACCTCTACGTGGTCCTCCACATGGCCGAGCACGCGATCTTCGCCCGCGAGGAGGACGATCTGCACACCGAGATGCCCATCTCCTTCGCCACCGCGACGCTCGGCGGGGAGATCGAGGTGCCCACCCTCAACGGCCGCGAGAACCTCCGCATCCCCGCCGGGACGCAGGGCGGCACGACGTTCCGGCTGCGCGGCAAGGGGATGCCCAACCTGTCCAACAACCGCACCCGTGGCGACCTGCTCGCCCGCGTGGCCGTGGAGGTGCCGACGCGCCTCAACGCCGAGCAGAAACGAAAGTTGGAGGAGTTCGCGGCGAGTTGCGGCGAGGAGAACTCGCCGCTGCACAAGGGGTTCTTCGAGAAGGCGAAGGAGTTCTTCCGGTAAACGTCGGTAGTTTCGTCCGCAGATTACGCAGATTGAAGGCAAGGGGTCGGGGTGTCGGCCAGAGGCGTCAACCTGCCTGTCTCCATCCCCTTCTGAAATAATCTGCGTCAAATCTGCCTAATCTGCGGACAAAACTCCGGCCGTTTTCCACCATGCACCGCTTCTACATCCCGCCCGACGCCTGGAACCCCGATGCCCTCACGCTGGACGCCGCGGAGTCCCACCACGCCCTACACGTCCTGCGCCTGAAGCCCGGCGAGCGCGTCGTCGCCTTCGACGGCCGCGGCCGGGAGGTCACGGCCGAGATCGCCCCGGAATCGGGGAAGTCCGCCGTTCGCCTCCGCCCGCGCGGGGCCGCCGCCAAGACGCCCCCCCTGCCCTGCCGCATCACCCTGGCCCAGGCCGTGCCGAAGGGGAAGAACATGGATTTCATCGTCCAGAAGGCCGTTGAACTCGGCGCGGGTGAGGTCGCGCCGCTGCTCTCGGAGCGGACCGTCACCCGGCTGGACAACGCGGAGGAAGCGGCGGCCAAGCGCGAGAAGTGGCTGACCGTCGCCGTGGAGGCCGCCAAGCAGTGCGGGCAGAACTGGCTGCCGGACATCGGGTTGCCGATGTCGCCGAAGGACTTCTTCCAGGGCCGCGGCCCCCGGGCGTTCGACCTGATGCTCGTTGCCTCCCTGCAAATGGACGCCCGGCACCTGCGCGACTGGCTGGGGGAATTCCGGGAGGCCCACGGCGGCGCCGCCCCGCGGAGTGCCCTCGTCCTGGTCGGACCGGAAGGCGATTTCACCCCGGCCGAGCTCGGGCTGGCGCGGAGCGCGGGCTGCCGGCCGATCACGCTCGGGCCCATCGTCCTGCGCGTGGAGACGGCGGCGCTGTATTGCCTGAGCGTGCTGTCCTACGAGCTGTTGGCGGGATAACCGGGGTTTGTCCTGGGCGGAGGCTAACCCGACCGCGACAAAGCCCTCGGGTCCGGCGGGAAACCCGTGGTGCCCGCGGGCGCGAGCAGGAAGAAAACGCTGAACGTTGCGCCCCGGATCTTGTCTCATTTAGCGACAGTTTTCCCTTCCATGACTCCCGACAAATTTACCACCAAAACCCAGGAAGCCCTGCGCGCCGCCCAGACCGACGCGGAAGCCCGCGGGCACGCCGAGCTCTCCAACGAACACCTGCTGCGCGCCTTCGTGGACCAGGGCGAGGGCGTCACCCGGCCCCTGCTCGAAAAGGTCGGCGTCGCCACGACCCGGCTGGCCGAGCGGCTCGACGCGGAGCTGACCCGGCGGCCGAAGATCACCTCCGGCACGGCCCAACCCGGCCTCTCCCGCGGCCTGCGCGAGACGCTGGACCGCGCGGGGCAGGAGATGACGCGGCTCAAGGACGAGTTCCTCTCCGCCGAGCACTACCTCCTCGCGCTGTTGGACTCCGGCGACCCCGCGGCCCGTCTGTTGAAGGACGAGCGCGTGACCAAGGACCGGCTGATGGCCGCGCTCCAGCAGGTCCGCGGCACCCAGCGGGTCACGGACGAGAACCCGGAGGGCAAATACCAGACGTTGGAGAAATACGGCCGCGACCTCACGGAACAGGCGCGCAAGGGCAAGATTGACCCCGTCATCGGCCGCGACGACGAGATTCGCCGCGTGATGCAGGTGCTCTCGCGCCGCACGAAGAATAACCCGGTGCTCATCGGCGACCCGGGCGTGGGGAAAACGGCCATCGTCGAGGGGCTGGCCCGGCGCATCGTGGCGGGGGACGTGCCGGAGTCGTTGAAGAACAAACGCATCATCGCGATGGACCTGGGCGCGATGATCGCGGGGGCGAAGTTCCGCGGGGAGTTCGAGGACCGGCTCAAGGCGTTCCTGAAGGAGGTCACGTCGAGCGAGGGGCAGATCGTGCTCTTCATCGACGAGTTGCACACCATCGTCGGCGCCGGCGCGGCGGAGGGATCGGTGGATGCCTCCAACCTGCTCAAGCCCCAACTCGCGCGCGGCGAGCTGCGGACCATCGGGGCCACGACGCTGGACGAATACCGCAAATACATCGAGAAGGACGCCGCCCTGGAGCGCCGTTTCCAACCCGTGCTGGTGGATGAGCCCAGCGTGGAGGACACCGTGGCCATCCTGCGCGGGTTGAAGGAACGTTACGAGGTCCACCACGGCGTCCGCATCCAGGACGCGGCCTTGGTGGCAGCGGCGCAGTTGTCGCACCGTTACCTGACCGAGCGTTTCCTGCCCGACAAGGCCGTGGACCTCGTGGACGAGGCGGCCAGCCGGCTCAAGATCGAGCTGGACTCCATGCCCGAGGAGATTGACCGGGCCGAGCGCGAGATCATGCAGCGTGAGATGGAGCGGCAGGCGCTCCTGAAGGAAAAGGACGCCGCCAGCCAGGATCGTCTCCAGAAGCTCGAACGCGAACTCGCCGATCTGCGGGAAACGTCCGCGGGCCTGAAGGCACAGTTCCAGGCGGAGAAGTCCGAGATTGACCAGGCGCAGGAACTCAACCGCGCCGTCGAGGCTGCCCGGACGGAACTCGAACAGGCCCAGCGCCAGGGCGACCTGTCCAAGGCCTCCGAAATCCAATACGGCCGCCTGCCCGAGCTCCAGCGCCGCCTGGCCGAACACAACGCCAAGCTCGGCGAAGTCACGGCCGGCGGCGGGCACCGGATGTTGCAGGAGGAGGTCACGCCTGACGACATCGCGAAGGTTATCTCCGCCATGACGCGCATCCCCGTTTCCCGGCTCCAGGAGGGCGAGCGCGCCAAGCTCGTCCAGATGGAGGAGCGGCTGGGCCAACGGGTCATCGGCCAGCGCGACGCCGTGGTGGCCGTTTCCAATGCCGTCCGCCGCTCCCGCTCCGGTTTGCAGGACGAGAACCGGCCCATCGGGAGCTTCATCTTCCTCGGCCCGACCGGCGTGGGGAA
>CAXTFX010000282.1:0-6126 GCA_964243185.1 uncultured Chthoniobacterales bacterium | reverse complement strand
AGAACGGCCCGCCGCCCGGCCGGCCGATGGCGCCGGTGGCCAGGTGCAGGTTGCAAACGGCGTTGGACCCCCAGGTGCCGCGCGTGGACTGGTTGATGCCCATCGTCCAGAGCGTGAGAAAGTTCGGCGTCGCGTCGGCGATGAGCTTGGCCGCCAACAGGAGGTCGTCCAGCCGCAGGCCGCACCGCTCGGCGACGCGGGCCGGCGGGTAATCCTCCAACATCGCGGCCAGCTCCTCCCAGCCCTCCGTGTGCCGGGCGATGAAGTCCGCGTCGGTGCGGCCCATCTTGACGAGCAGGTGCAGCAGCCCGTTGAGCAGCGCCAAATCCGTGCCGGGGCGCACGGGCAGGAACAGGTCCGCGTCCGCCGCCGTCGCCGTCCGGCGCGGGTCGGCGACGAGCAGCTTCGCGCCGCCGGCTTTTAACCGCCGCCGCATCCGCTGGAACAGGATCGGGTGGCACTCGGCCATGTTCGAGCCAATGACGAAGAACAGGTTCGCGTGCTCGAAGTCCTCGTAGTGCCCCGGCGGCCCGTCCGCGCCGAGCGAGGTCTTATAACCCGCCGCCGCCGAAGCCATGCAGAGGCGCGAGTTCGTATCAATGTTGTTGGTGCGGAAAAAGCCCTTGGTCAGCTTGTTCGCCAGGTATTGCGTCTCCGTCGAAAGCTGCCCGCTGACATACAGCGCCACCGCGTCCGGCCCGTGCGCGGCGATGGTGCGTTGAAACCCCTCCGCCACGACGCCCAACGCATCGTCCCACGGCACCCGCTCGAAACGGCCGTCCTCATCACGCCGGACCTGCGGATACGCCAACCGGCCGGGCCCGCGCAACGTCTGGTCCACGGTGGAACCTTTCGTGCAAAGGCTGCCAAAGTTCGCCGGGTGTGCCTTGTCCCCGCTCACGCCGACCACCCGACCGTCTTCGACGCGCAGGATCATCCCGCAGCCGACGCCACAATACGGGCAGACGGTGCGGACTTGGGTGCGCTCGGGTTCCGACGACACGGGCATGACGGCTGGTTCATTTGGCCGCGAACAAATGCGCGGCGGTTTCGGCCGGCTCCGGCGCGGGGGCGGGTGGCGCCGGGGGTTTAGCCGGCGGCGCGACGTGCCCCGGCTTGTGCTTGTGGGCGTGAATCTCTAGAAACTCGATCAGGTGCTCGCGCAACCGGTAGTAATCCGGGTGCTCCATGACCGCTTTGCGGTCCCGCGGGCGCGGGAAGTTTACTTCCAGGATATCGCCGACCTCCGCCTCCGGTCCGTCCGTCATCATCACGATGCGGTCGGAAAGGAACAAGGCTTCGTCCACGTCATGCGTGACCATCAGCGCCGTTTTTTTGTCGCGTCGCCAGAGTTCGATCAACACTTGCTGAAGCTCATAGCGCGTCAACGAATCCAGCATCCCGAACGGCTCGTCCAACAACAGCATCTTCGGGCTCAACGCGAAGGCCCGCGCGATGCCGACGCGCTGGCGCATTCCCTGGCTCAGCTCGGCTGGCCGCTTGTGCATCGAATCCCCGAGTCCGACGATGGTGAGATAGTATTCGACGATCTGCTGACGCTCCAACTTGCTCCCCGTGTAGAACGCCTGCTCGACCCCGAGCATGACGTTCTCATACGCCGTCAGCCACGGCAGCAGCGACGGCGATTGGAACACCACGCCCCGGTCGGGTCCGGCGCCGTCCACCTCCTTGCCGGCGAGGATCATCACGCCGCTGGTGACGGAGTTCAGCCCCGCCAGCATGGAGAGCACCGTGCTCTTGCCGCAACCCGAGTGGCCGATGAGCGTGACGAACTCCCCGCGTTTGATGCAGAGGTCGAAGTCGCGCACGATCACGGCCGGTCCCTTCGGCGTCGGGTAGATTTTCGTCAGCTTGGAAAGTTCGACGTAGTTGCCCATAAACTCCCTCGGTTCCTAGACCCCGATCTCCACGTTCTCCCGCTTGGACTCCTCCCGGCGCCGGGGCGCTTGGCGCACCATCGGTCGGGGTCGGGACAGGTCCTCCGGCTCGATGTTTGGCAGGGTCAACACCCGCGAAACCTGCGCGCGTTTCTTGCCCCCCTCCCCGAGTAAATAGTCGAGCACGGCCCCGCGGATCTCCTTGAAGCGCGGGTCGTGGTTGATGGCCTTGCGGTCACGCGGTCGGGGGATCGCGACGGGCACGGACGGCCCGAGCGTGGCGTTCGGCCCGGCGGAGAGCGGGATCACGCGGTCGGCCAACAGGATGCCTTCATCCACGTCGTTGGTGATGAGCACCACCGTCTTCTTGTCGGCTTCCCAGATGCGCTCGATCTCGTCCTGCAACGTTGCCCGCGTCAACGCGTCCAAGGCACCCAGCGGCTCGTCCAACAACAAAATCTGCGGGTTCATGGACAACGCCCGGGCCACGGAAACGCGCTGCCTCATGCCGCCGCTCAGTTCGCTCGGGCGCTTGTCCCGCGCGGGCGTGAGGTTCACCATCTTGATGAACTCTTCCGTGTGCTCGCGTTTGCGCGCCGCCGGCCAGTTCGGGTTTACCTGGTCCACCGCGAGCATGATGTTTTCATAGACCGTCATCCACGGCAGCAGGGAATAGTTCTGGAACACCACGCCGCGGTCCGGCCCCGGCCCGACGATCTCCGTGCCGTTGAGCAAGGCCTCCCCGGTGTCCGGCTGGACCAGCCCGGCGATCAGGTTGATCAACGTCGTCTTCCCCGCGCCGGAATACCCGACGATGGCAACAAACTCGCCTTTGTTGATGGACAAGTTGATGTCACGCAGGACCTCCGTGCGGTCACCGCGCGGACCAAAACCCTTAGAAACGTTTTTGAGTTCAAGAAAGGCCATAAAGGTTCAGGCCGTCTTGAAGCGTCCTTCGACCAGGCTCATCAGTTTATCGAGCAGGAAGCCGACGATGCCGATGGTCAGGATGCAAAGGATGATGTTCTCGTATTTCAGGCTCTGGTAACTGTCCCAGAGGAACCCGCCGACGCCCGGCGTGTTGGTGATCATTTCCGCCGCGACGATCACCAGCCACGCGATGCCCAGACTCAGGCGAAAGCCCGTGAACATGTAGGGCAGCGTTGCCGGCAACATGACCTTGAACAGCGTCTTGACCGGTGACAGGCGCAGCACCTTGGCGACGTTGAGGTAATCCTGCGGGATGGCGCGCACGCCAACCGCGGTGTTGATGACCGTCGGCCACATCGAGCACAGCGCGATGGTGAACAGCGCGGCGGGCTGGTTTTGTTGGAACAACAACAACCCCAACGGCAGCCACGCCAGCGGCGACACCGGGCGGAGCACCTGGATGATCGGGTCGAACATCTTGGCGAAGATTTTCGACGAACCCAGGATGAACCCCAGCGGCGCGCCGATCAGCAGCGAGATGGCGTAGCCCTTGCAAACGAACCACAGCGAATACGACGTGAAACGCAGGATGCCCTGGTCCTGCTCGCCACGTTTGACGAACGGCTCGGTGATGTAAGGCTTGCTCGCCTCCCACGTTTGCAGCGGCGTGGGCAAGTTTTTGAACGTCTTGATCTCCGGCAGGAGGCGCCAGAGAATCAGGATGGCAAACACACCGACGAGCGGCAGAATGAGCCAGTCGAATCTAAAAGAGGCGGACTTTTGCATGGAAAATTCAGTTCACAGAAAACTCGTCCGCTTGCCTCAGCCTTTCATCGCGTGAATGGCAAAGGATTTGGCGTATTCCTCCGGCTTGCTCGGGTCGAAGGCCTTGCCGTCGAACAGCGTTTCCGGGTCGTTGTTGGCCCCGCCGTGCGCGTAGCCGATCTCCTTCATGGCTTCCTCATACAGGTCGGGACGCATGACCTTCTTCGGCACGCCTTCGTAGTCCGGCGCGCCGGTGACGAAGCCCCAGCGGCGGAACTGTGAGAGCCACCACTTGCCGTATTTAAGTTGCGGGTAATTGCAGTTCCGTTTGGAGAACGTCATGCAATACTCCGGGTCCTCCAGCTTGCGGCCGTCGCCGTAGTCGAGGTGTCCCTGCATCCGGCCGAGGATCAGGTCGGCCGGGCAGTTGATGTAAGAAGGTTTACTGACGATGTCGCAGGCTTCCTTGCGGTTGTTGAGGTCCGCGAGGAACACGCTGGCTTTTTGCACGGCCTTGAGGGCGGCCTTGACGGACTTCGGGTTCTTCTCGGCAAACTCCTGTGTAAAGCCTAACACTTTTTCCGGGTGGTCCTTCCACATGTCCTGCGTGGTCACGCTGGTGAAGCCAATGTCCTCCGCGATGGAGCGGGCGCCCCACGGCTCGCCGACGCAGAAACCGTCCATCTTGCCGACCTTCATCTGCACGACCATGTTCGGGGGCGGGATGGTGATGAGCGTGACGTCGGCATTCTCGTTGTTGGGTCCGCCAGGGTTGATCCCGCCCGCGGCGAGGTAATAGCGCATCCACATCGCGTGGGTGCCCGGCGGGAACGTCATGGCGAAACTAAGCGGGTTGCCGGCTTTTTTGGCCGCGTCGGCCAGCGGTTTAAGCGCCTTGGGGTCAGCCCCGACTTTGCCCTTGAGGTCCTTTTTCAGGGTGATGGCCTGCCCGTTGCGGTTCAGGATCCACGGGACGACCATGGGCTTCACCGCCGGCCCCAGCAGGCCCATCGTGGCGGCGAACGGGATGCCGAAGAGCAGGTGGGTCGCCTGGATGGCGTTGCCATTGAGGTTGTCCCGGATGACGGCCCAACTCGCACCCTTGTCAATGACGGAGTTGATCCCGAACTCCTTGAAGTATCCCTTTTCGTGCGCGACGACCAAGGGCGCGCAATCCGTCAGCGCGATGATGCCGAACTTCATGTCGGCCGCCTCCGGCGCGTCGCCCGCGGCATAGACGCCGCCAACCCAGCCGCGTGGCAGCGCCCCGAGCAGGGTGGCCGCGACCCCGGTCTTGGCGGTGGCGGCGAGAAACCGGCGCCGGGAGAAGCGACCGTCGGCGGCCGTGGGACCGGTGGAGACAGACGGGGAGGGTTCAGTAATCATCAAGCAAGGTCTAGGGGCGCAACGGTTCCCAACGATGAAGGCAACGCCGAGACTCAGACAGCCCATAGCAGAAAGTGTGCCATTCTGTTGATCGCCGGCCTTGCCTGACGGGGACGAGGCGCACAAACGGCGTGAGGATTGCGCCTTCCAACTTTCCCTGACCGTGACTACGAACCGCCGGTGCGCCCGGGTCCGCGCTGATGACGCGCCGGGCGGGGTGGTTGCTTTTAGGCAGGTTGCCCAAAAGCCTGCCGGGCACTCTGGGGAGACGATGGTTGTTTTTTGCCCCGCCAGTCGGACACTCCGGGCGTCGTCGCGCCGATGTCCTCCGCCGCATGGAAGCCCCGTCAAAGAAGAAAATCCCCTACCCGGTCACGCCGAAGTTGCGCGGTTACCTGCGCGAGCACGCGCGGGAACTGGAACTCCCGGTGGAATACGAGGACCTGTGCCGGTTCGGGGAAATGTTCCCGGTGTATGACTCGCGTGGGCGGGACACGCTCTGGCGGAGCGTGACGTATCGGCCAAACGACCTGCGCGAACTGCACATTGGTTTGCGGCTGATCTACGCGCTGCTCCGGGCCAGCGGGGACGTGTCGGTCATGGAACACCTGCGCGTGAGCCGGATTGATTTCTGCGAGTTCGGCAACACGCAGCCGTTTCGCATCCGCATCGTCAACGCGCTAAACGATAACCAGGATTACTTCTACATGAAGCGGGCTGACGCCTCGCGGGTGTATGGCCTGGAACTGGAGCATTTGCTGGCGCCCAGCCGCATCCACTTCTTCATCTGGAAGGACACGCTGGTCGAGGAACACGTCGTCGGGATTCCCGGCGACCAGTTCATGAAGGATCACTTGCAAGACCCTGGCTTCAAAGGCGTGCGGATCGCCAAGGAATTCGTGAAGTTTAACGAGCGATGTTTTGTGCGTTTGTTGGGGGATATGCGGGCTTACAACTTCGTCGTGGACGCCACGCCGGATTTCGAAGAGGTGCAATACCGCATCCGACCGATGGACTTTGACCAGCAATCGTATGACGGTCGGCCGAGCTTTTACCGGCCACAGTATTTCAAGGAGAACAACTCGCTCATCGAGTTCGGCAAGAAGCACATGGACGTTCAGTCCATGCGGCAATACCAGGCGGAGGA
>CAXTFX010000281.1:0-6148 GCA_964243185.1 uncultured Chthoniobacterales bacterium | reverse complement strand
GTCAAGGGCCGCGACCTCGTCGCCGGTCTGCCGAAGACCCTGACCATCACCTCCCAGGAAATCCGGGAAGCGCTGATGGAGCCCATCAAAACCATCGTGGAAAGCGTCCGCACCACCCTGGAGCGCTGCCCGCCCGAGTTGGCGGCCGACCTCGTGGACCGCGGCCTGGTCCTCGCCGGCGGCGGCGCGCTGCTGCGGGGCCTGGACAAGCTGCTCTCGGAGGAGACGAAGCTCCCCGTCCACGTCGCCGAGGACCCCCTGAGCGCGGTAGCGGAAGGCACCGGCAAAGTGCTCAGTGAAATCAAGTTCCTGCGGCAGGTCACCAATGCCGACAAGGGGTGGCGCTAGGAAAGGCGAGACGGAAAAGACGCGGGGAGGGGGAGACGCGGAGACCTGAATAAGATACCCGTTCACTCTGCCATCTTTCTCCGCATCTCCCCCTCCCCGCGTCTTTTCCGTCTTCTCATCCCCTCGCCGTGCGTCACAATCACATCATCGGCCTGGTCCTCTTCCTGGCGGCCGTCGCCCTGGTTTTTACCCTGAAGGTGCCGGCCCAACGCCGGGTGCAAGCCGGCGCGCTGCAACTCGTCGCGCCGCTCAACGGGGCGACCTCCTCCCTCGGCCGCAAGGTCCTCGCGGTGCGGGAGGGTCTGCACGCCCTCCCGGAGTTGGAGGAGGAGAACAAACGCTTGAAGGTCGAGAACGAGAAGCTCCGCATCGCCAACACCATGCTCAACGGCCTGGCGACCGAGAACGACGGGCTCCGGCGGGCCTTGGTTTACAAGGAGAACGCCGCCACCAAGTTCGACCTGGTCCCCGCCCGCATCATCGCCCGCTCGGCCGCGACGTGGTGGACCAACGTGCAAATCGACCGCGGCGAGCAGGACGGGCTGGACAGCGACATGCCCGTCGTGACCGACGAGGGCTTGGTTGGCAAGACGACGACGGTCGGGGCCAACACCGCCGCGGTGCTCCTGGTGGCCGACGAGAACTGCAAGGTCGCCGCGCTCATCGAGGGCACCCACGAACCCGGTATTCTCTCCGGGGAACGCACTTCCAGCGGCGGCCAACCGGACCTCTCGCTGAATTTCCTCAAGAAAACCTCCGTCCCGAGCCTGCACGCCGGCATGAAGATCCGGAGCAGCGGCCTCGGCGGCGTGTTCCCCGAAGGGTTGATGCTCGGCACCATCACCGCGCTGGAAACCCGCGCCCTGGACGCCCGCGCCCGCGTCGGCCCGGCGGTGGACCTGGCCAAGCTGGAGAACGTTTTCGTCATCGTCGGCAAGCGCAGCCCGCCGCCGCCGGCCCCGCCGAAAGCGCTGCCCGTGACCACCCCGGCACCAACCCCCCGGCGCTGAAAAACCAGAAAACTCGAAGCACGAAATTCGAAGCAATCAGAACCAAACTTTCGAGAGTCCGAAAGGACGAAAAAATATTTCCGCGCTCCTCCTTCTTCTCGTCCTCCCAGTTTCCAATTTTTTGGCTCCGATTACTTCGAATTTCGTGCTTCGAGTTTTCTGGATCTTCTCTCCCTTATTATGGTCAGCACGCTTGCCTTCTTCGGCCTGCTGGTCGCGGCGCAGTTCTTTGCCGTGGTGTTCCAGCACGCCATCCCGCCGCTGGCTATCCTGCACGGCGCCCGGCCGCTGCTCTACCCGGTGCTCCTGGCCTACGGCGCCCTGGCGCTGCCGCAGAACGGCATCCTCGCGCTGGCCTTTTTCACCGGGCTGCTCTGGGACGCGCTCACGCTACAATTTCTCCCGGAGATCGCCTTTTCCGGCGGCGGGGCGGCGGCCCGGGCGCTGGCGACGGCCACGGCCACCACGGGCGACGCCGGCGCGGCGGTTGAAAATCCATTGGGCTGGTCCATCGTGCTCTATGCGTCGCTTGGGATGGTCATGCACGGGCTGAGACCCCTGTTTTTGCGCGGTCGTTGGGAGGTTCACGTCCTCGCCAGCGGCGTCTGCGCCGTCATTATTCCCCTGGCGGAATATCTCCTCCTGACCTTCCGCCGCGGCGGTTTGGTTTTCCCCAGCGCGCTCTGGCCGCGGCTGCTCCTGCCCGGTCTCACCGCCATGCTCATGGCGCCTGTCGTCTATCTGCTCTTCCATTTCCTCGCCGGCCTGGTCGGCTACCCGCTCCGGGCGGAGGAAGAGGAGGAGTGACGGACGGCGGGCGCGGCAGGTCTCTCCCCTCCCCCATCCCTCCCAGCCCCCGAACCCATGTCCCTGTTCAAAACCGAGACGCGCATCCAGATCGTCGGCGTCTTCTTCCTCTTCGGCATCGCCGCCATCGTCGGCAAGCTCTGGCTGCTCCAGGTCGTCCACGGCCAGTTCTGGAAGGATAAAATCCGCACCAACGGCCAGGTCACGGTGCGAATCCCCTCCGTCCGCGGCGAGATCCGCGACCGCAACGGTCTCCCGCTGGTGACCAACCGGGCCTCGCACGAGGTGAACTTCTACCTCTCGGAGATGGTGCGCGGTTACAAACAACTCATGGGGGCCAAGCACGTCCCCACGCGCGACTACCAGACCACGGTCAAGGGCACGCTCCAGACCCGCAAAGAGGTGGATATCAACCAGATCGTCCGGGAAACGGTCATCCCGCGCTTCGAGGACCTGGACCTGGAGGACGAATACAACGCCGCCAGCCTCCAGCTCCACTACCGCAACGACACCCTGGTGCCCTTCACCTTCATGGAGGACATTGATTTCGAGGACATGGCGAAGCTGTCCGAGCACGACGTCGGCCTGCCCGGCGTGCGCGTCGCCGACCGGCCCGTGCGGCAATACGTCTATGACTCGCTGGCTGCCCATGTCTTGGGTTACGTCGGCCCCGTTGATACCGACCGCAAGGACATTAAAGAGGACTCCAAACTCTTCACCTTTTACCAGGCCGACGTGGAGGGGAAGAACAACGTCGAAGCCTCGATGGACAAATACCTGCGCGGCAAACCGGGGGTGTCCTACGTGCAACGGAACGCCAAGGGGGTCATCGAGGACGAGATCGGCATCACCCCGCCGACGCCGGGTGCCAACGTTTACCTGACCATTGACGCCCGCATCCAGACCATCGCGGAGAACGCCATGCGCCAGGTCGGCCGCGGGGCTGCCGTCGTCGTCAACCCGAACAACGGTGACATCCTGGCGATGGTGTCGGTGCCGTCCTTCAACCCCAACGCCTTCATCCCGTCCATCTCCGGCCAGGACTGGAGCGCGCTCATCAAAGACGAGACCAACCCGCTAACCAACCGCGCCATCCTCGGCTACGCTCCGGGCTCGACCTTCAAGACCGTCACCGCGCTGGCCGGTTTGCGGAAGGGCATCGGTAAGAACCGTTACACTTGCACCGGCGGCGTGACCTACGGCAACAAATACATGAAGTGCTGGATCGCCGACAAGGGCGGCAGTCACGGCAACATCAACCTGGAAGAATCCATCAAGTATTCCTGCAACGCCTTCTTCTACCAATACGGCAACGCCGCCGGTATTGACCAGATCGACGAGGTCGGCGCGATGCTCGGCCTCGGCCAGACTCCCGACCTCGGGTTGACCAACGAGGCTGCCGGCGTCGTCCCCGGCCCGGAATGGCTGGCCCAACACCAGCCCAAGGACCGCTGGAGCCAGGGTTACACCGCCAACACCTCCATCGGCCAAGGCAACGTCCTCTGCTCGCCCGTGCAAATGGCCCTGGAAGTCGCCACGCTGGCCAACGGCGGCACCTGCTACCACGGCCGGCTCATCCACAAGGTGGTCGAGAACGACGGCACGCCCCAGGCCAAGGTCATTCTCAACGAGAACCCTCAGGTGCGGACCAACCTGCTCGACGAGGGTCTCAAGGCGGAGGACATCGAGCACGTCCGCAAGGGCATGTGGCGCGTGGTCAACGACCCCGGCGGCACCGCGGGCAAAGCCAAGCTCAAGGGCGGCATCGAGGTTGCCGGCAAAACGGGCACCGCGCAGTTCTGGCGCAACGGGCAGAAGGACAACCACACCTGGTTCATCTGCTTCGCCCCCTACGACAAACCCAAGTATGCCATCTGCGTCTTCCTCCAGGGCGCCAAGTCCGGCGGCGGCACCGCGGCCCCCATCGCCGCCCGCATCCTGGAGGAAAGCTTTGCCCTGGAAAAGGGCTACAAGCCCGCCATCAAGCCCATGCCGCCGGCCGTGGGGAACTTCAACTTCGTCGAGAACATCACCTTCGACAGCGCGGGCGCCGACGCCTACGTCACGCCGGACGCCACGCCCAAGGCGGGCGACCCCGCCAGGAAGGATAGCCCCAACGGCGGCGACGACGAGGAGGATACCAACGCCAACGGCGGGGACGACGAGGCTGACCCGGAGGCGGCTGCCAAGAAGAACTTGGACGCCGACCGCCAGGAAGCCCCCGCGCCCGCCGTGCGCGCTGACCCCGACGCGGGCAGCCGGGCCGCACGCCGGAAGAAGGACCCTGAGAGCAGCCCCGCCGCCCCGCGCGTCCGGGCCGCCCAGCCCGTGGTCCCAGCCGTCGCCAACGCCCCGTCCCCCCCGCCGGAGGGTGGCAACGGCGAGAGCCCCTTTGGCCGTTCCATGCGCAAGTTCTTCCACCGCGAAGCCGGGAACGACGAGGCCAACGACGCCAACGTTCGCCGCCAGCAGAAGAGCGCCCGCAGCCAGCGCGACCAGCAGCAGCAAGCCGCCACCGGCAACCGGCGCGGCGCGGCCCCACCTCAACCCACCCCATCTCCCGCCCAGCAACCTCCCAAGCGCAAAAAAGTCTTCGGCCTCTTCTGACATGCTCCCGCGCGCGCTGTCGGCTGACGATTCAACCCCGGTCCGGCAGACGCCGTTTGGGGTCCCGCCAGCGACGTTTGCGACCCATTCCGAGACGGGATGGCCGGCGCACTCCGGGGCGTTCCCCTCCACCTTTCACCCTTCACCCCACGAATTTCATGATCGAGAAAGTCAAACGCATTTTAGGCATCGGCAAAAAAGCTCCCACCAACCTCATCGCCATCTCGGTGGAAAAACTCGAACGCCGCGTGGCCCTGCTCGAGGACGGCCGGCTGGAAGAATACAGCGTCGAGCGCACCACGGACCGCAACATCGTCGGCGGCATCTTCAAGGGCCGCGTGCGCAACATCGAGAACGGCCTCAAGGCCATGTTCATTGACATCGGCTACGACAAGAACGCCTTCCTCCACTTCTGGGACGCCCTGCCCTCGCTGGACAGCGGCAGCTTCGAGGAGGTCATCCGCGACAAGCCCAAGGCGAAGGCCGCGGAGCCGGACGAAGCGGACGCCAGCGGCGGGCGGCGGAAGGAGAAAAAGGCGCGCCCGACCTCCAAGGACGTGCCCTCCCTCTACCCCGTCGGCAGCGAGGTCATCGTGCAGGTCACGAAGGGTCCCATCGGCACCAAGGGCCCCCGGGTGACGACGAACATCTCCCTCGCCGGCCGTTACCTGGTGCTCATGCCCTACAGCGACCAGAGCGGCATCTCGCGCAAGATCGAGGACCCCAAGGAGCGCGACCGTCTGCGCAAGATCCTCCGCAAGCTGGACATCCCCCCTGGCATGGGCGTCATCATGCGAACCGTCGGTGAGGACCAGCGCGCCCGCTTCTTCGTGCGTGACCTCTCGCTGCTGTTGGAGCAATGGCGCGCCATCGAGCAGGGCATGAAGGAGAAGCCCTCCCCGGCCTGCTTGTTCCAGGAACCCGACCTGATCGACCGCACCGTGCGCGACTTCCTGACCGACGAGGTGGAAAAGGTCATCTGCGACGACGAGGCCGCCGTTAACCACATGAAGGAGCTGGTCGGCCAGATTTCCTCCCGTTCCAAAAGCCGCATCATCCTCCACCAAGACCCGACGGCCAGCCTGTTCGACCGCTACGACGTCACCCGGCAGATCAACGATGCCTTCCACCGCCAGGTTTGGCTGCCCTGCGGCGGCTACATCGTCATTGACGAGACCGAGGCGCTCATCGCCGTGGACGTGAACACCGGTCGCAACAAGGGCCAAGGCAAGGATATGGACAAGACCATCCTGCAAACGAACCTGGAGGCGGCCGACGAGGTGGCCCGCCAGTTGCGCCTGCGGAACATCGGTGGGCTCATCATCACGGACTTCATTGACATGAAGCCGCACCGCGACCGTCAGCAGGTCTATGAC
>CAXTFX010000280.1:0-6161 GCA_964243185.1 uncultured Chthoniobacterales bacterium | reverse complement strand
GCACCGGGGGTTGCGGGCGCTGGCGGTTTACGGGGCGGGTGACGGCGACGGGGGGAACGGCCTGGCCGGGCGCTTGCAATCCGACCGGGAAAAGTCAGTTTAGCGGCCCTTGTCCCCCGCCGTGTCCGTCCCCCCGCCCCCCGACGCGGCCACCCTGCCGACGCGGTTCGGCCCCGCGCGCGTGGTCCATCGCGCGGCCGACCTCGACCCCACGGCGTGGCGGGCGGCGTGGGCACGTTTCTCCAAGGATTCGCGCTACTACGAGGTTTGCGAACGTTCGCTGACCAAAGGCTTTGACTACCGCTACCTCGAACTCCGCGACCGGGCGGGGAACGTCGTGGCCGTCCAGCCGTTTTTCCTGAACGACCAGGACCTGTTGGCCGGGGTCTCCGCCGCCCTGCGCCGGCCGGTCGAGATGCTGCGGCGCGCGTGGCCGCGATTGCTGTTCATGCGGATGCTGATGGTCGGCTGCACGGGCGGGGAGGCGCACCTCGGCACGCTCGCCGCCCCGGCGCCGCGCGAGGTCACGGACGCGCTGCTGGAGGCTATCGGCGCCTACGCGCGCCAACACCGCGTGGCCGTGCTGACGTTCAAGGACTTCGCCAAATCCCACCGCGCGGAACTCACCGCCCCGGCGCGGGCGGCAGGTTACGTGCGGATGCCGAGCTTCCCGGCGAACCTCCTGAACCTGAAGGGGTTGCGGTCCACGGAAGACTACCTGGAGCGGCGGTTGGGCAAGGCCATGCGTAAGAATCTTCGGCGCAAATTCAAGGCCGTGGCCGAGGCAGACCCGCCGGTGACGATGGAGGTGCGGGAGGACGTGCGCGACTGCGTGGACGAGCTGCTGCCGCTCTACCACCAGGTGCTCGCGCGCAGCGCCTTCCGGTTCGAGGAGCTGACCCGCGAATACTTCGTCGGCCTCAGCGAGACGATGCCGGACCGGGCGCGCTTTTTCATCTGGCGACAGGGCGGCCGGGCGGTAGCGTTCTCCGCGTGCATGGTCCACGACGGGGTGCTCTACGACAATTATCTCGGGATGGACTACGGCGTGGCGCTGGACCTGTCCCTGTATTTCGTGACAATCCGCGACCGCGTGGCTTGGAGCATCGGGCAGGGGTTGCGGGGGTATTACTCCACGCCGTTGAACTATGACCCTAAGCTGCACCTGCGCTTCGACCTGGAGCCGCTGGACCTTTACGTTCGGCACGTCAACGGGTTGTTCAACGTGTTCTTCAAACGCCTGGCCCCGCTGCTAGAGCCGACCCGGTATGACAAGCTGCTGCCGCGGTTTGCGAACTACCAGGATTTGCAGGGTTAAAGGGTGCGCCGACCCAACGCGGACGCCGCGGCGTCCCATGCGTCTCTGCGTTGGGTCCGCGCGTTCTTCCTTGCTGCAACCAACCGTTGACTCATCCCGACCCCGCGGGTAAAGGGTTGCCCGCTTAACCACTCCATTATGGCCAAAGTTGACGCACGCATCGAAAACCCGAAAACCAATTCCCGCATCTTCGCCTACACGCGCTGGGACATCCTCCCTACGCTGGCGGGCTGCCTGCACCTCGCGCTCCTGTTCGGCATCTACTTCCTGTTTCCGCATACCCCGCTATGGATCATGCTCGTCCTGGGTTTCATCTACGCGGTGCTGATCAACGCCAACATCAACGGTGTCTCGCATAACTTCATCCATTCGCCCTACTTCCGCGCGCCCCTGCTCAACCGGCTCTTCTCGGTCGTGGAGAGCTGCGCCTGCTGTTTTTCGCAGACGTATTACGACGTGGTCCACACCCAGCACCACAAGGGCAACTCGGACCGCAAGGACCACGAGAACGGCGAAACCATCGACTGGATTTCCATCTACCGGCACGGGCACGACGACGAGCCGGAGAACGTCTGGAGCTACGTCTTCCTGTCCTTTTTCCGGGATAACCCGGTGGCCATCAAACGCGAGCTGGCCAAGCGCGGGGCGACCGAGGTGCGCTGGGGCAACGTCGAGTTGCTCGTCTTCTCGACCATGCTGGCGGTGCTGGCGTGGTTCAACTGGCGCTTCATCGTTTACTTCCTGCCGTTCATGTATCTGGGGCATTGCTTCTCGTATCTGAACGGGTATTACCGCCACTACGGCGGCAACCCGGACGAGCCCATCGCCTGGGGCGTGTCGTCCTACGGCAAATTCTACAACGCGCTGTTCTTCAACAACGGCTACCACGCCGAGCACCATTTCCGCCCCTCGGTGCATTGGACGCGGATGCACGCGCTGTTCGAGAAAATCCAGCACGCCCAGCGCGCGGCGGGGACCCGCGTCATCAAGCCGGCGCACATGCTCGGCTTCCTCGACCCCGACCTGCCGGCGCGCACGCCGAACCCGAACCGCCACGCCGCCGCGAGCCGCAGCGCGTCCGAGGCGGAGGGCTCCACGCCCGCCGCAGTGGCCTCCTGAGGCGTCGTGGTGGCCGTCGGCGAACCCCTCCCCACCCCGGCCGCCCTCGCGCCGCCGGGGTGGACGGAGCGCACGCGCCACGGCTCCGTGGCGTTTTATCCCCGCGCCGCGGACCTCGACCCGGCGTGGTGGGAGCGGCTCTTCACCGCGCCAGACTGGAAGGACCGCCGCTACTACCAGACGCTGGAGGAGACGCTCTCCGCGCAGGGCTTTGACCAGGGCTACCTGCTCTTGACGGCCCCGGACGGCGTGCCGCAGGCCATCCAGCCGTTGTTTTTCGTGCGGCAGGATCTGGCCGTCAGTCTGCCGGAACCGTTACGCCGTTGGGTGGGGGGCGTGCGCCGGCGGTGGCCGAGGTTTGCGACGACGCGGATGCTGATGAGCGGCTGCGTGGTGGGCGAATGGCAGTGCGGCGTGGGTGAGCGGCCGGATTGGACCCGGCTCTGCCCGGCGTTGGACGCGGCGCTGGAAGCCGCGGCCCGGCGTGCCGGGGTCGGGCTGATCTTGTGGAAGGACGTGCCGAGCGGTTTTCGCCGGGAGCTGGCACCGTTGCGAACGCACGGCGGCTACGCGCGTTTCCCGAGCCCGCCCGGCGTGCGGTTGCCGCTGGAGTGCGCCGGCTTCGGGGATTTCCTGGCGACGCGCCTGGGCAAGAGCACGCGCAAGAGCCTGCGGCGCAAGTTCCGCGACGTGGAGGAGCGCACCGCCGGCGATCCCGTCGTGATGGAGGTGAAGAACGAGCTGACCGAGGCGGAAGCCGGCGAGTTGCACCGTTTGTATGAGACGGTCGCGCGGCGCGGGGAGGTGCAGTTCGAGGTGTTCCCGAGGGAATACTTCCTCCTCCTCAGCCAGCGGATGCCCGAGCGGGCGCACTCTTTCCTGTGGCGTTGGCGGGGGGAGGTCGTGGCGTTCGCCTTTTGCATGGTCGCGGACGCCACGCTCTTCGACAACGACCTCGGTCTGGACTACCGCCACGCGCACGATCTCCACCTTTACCACCTCACCTTCCGCGACCTCTACAACTGGGCCGTCGCGCGCGGGCTGAAGTTTTACCGTTCCTCGCCCTCGAACTACGCCCCCAAGCTCCACCTGCAAATGGAACTCTCGCCGCGGGATGTTTATGCCCGCCACCGCTGGCGCCCCGTCCAGGCGGTCCTGCGCCGGGTCGCCCCGCGGCTGGAGCCGACGCGCCAGGAGCCGCTCCTGCGCGAGTTCCCCAACGCGGCGGAAGTGACCGACCCGGGGTAAAGGATCAAACTTCAAATTTCAGCAACCAAGGAAGGTTTCAGGTCCCGGGGTCAAACCCGAGGGAGGGATGAGCGGTGCGCTTGTTCCCCCTTCACCCATCTTCCGCGTCCTCAGCCCCTCCTTGATCCCTGAATTTTGAAGCTTGATCCTCCCCCCGTTGCCTCCGTGACCGCCCCCGCTCCTCCGTCCCGCCGCCCTCTGCCCCGGCCCTCGTGGCGCGTGCTGGCGCTCATCGGTTGCTGTGCCCTGTGCGGGACGGCGGCGGAGATGTTCATGAAGCTGGGGGCCGGGGGAACGTCGGCGGCGGCGGAGACGGCGGGGCTGCTGGGGCGCATCGGGCTGACTTCCAAGTGGGTGTGGGTCTCCATCGTTTTCACCCTGTCCGGGTTCGGGGTCTGGTCGCACGTCGTGCGGGTGGCGCCGTTGAGCGTGGCGTTCCCTTTGGTTAACGTGGTGCACATCCTGATCCCCCTCGCGTCGTGGGTGTTCCTGGGGGAGCACATCGGCCCGCGCCGCTGGCTGGGGATCGCGCTGGTGGTGGCGGGCCTGGTGACCATCGCCCGGCCGCAGGCCGAGCTGGAAGGGAGGGAGGCTTGACGGCGGCCGCCTCCTTCCTCGACGGCGGCCGGGCCGTGCAGCTCGCGGCCATCGGCCTCTGGGTGGCGTCGTTCGTCGCGGGCCAACTGCTGCTCAAACCGGCCCTGGACGGCCGGAGCGCGCGGCCGGTGCCGCAGCGGGTGGCGCTGGGGGCGATGGCCATCGCGTGCATGACGTTCTCGTTCTTCTTCGAGGTCGTCCTGCTGGAGCGGTTGGAGGTGTCCTACCTGTTCCCGTTCCAGGGGATGAGCGTGCTGTGTATCACGCTCGGGGCGGCGCTGTTGTTCAAGGAGCGGCTCAGTCCGCCGCTGATCCTCGGCTCACTGTTGATCGCGGCGGGCGTGGTCCTGGTCAGCGCCAGTTAGGGCTGGCCAGAGCGCCCGGAAGGCCGCCGCGTTCACCCGGGCCGCCTCGGCGGGATCGGCCGGCGGGGGCAAGGTTTTGGGGTGGTCGGACTCGGAGGCGAACCGCTGGGTCCAACGGTCGTAAACCCGCGGGGCGGAGCGGGCGCCGCAGAGGTCCCCGGCGACGACGTTGCCGCCGCGCGCGCGCAGGGTCGCCAGGGCCCAGCGCACGTCGTCGAGCGTGAAGCGGCCGTTCTCCCAGTCCGTCGCCGCCGCGCCCTCGCGCAAGCAATCGAGGTCGATGGTGACGTAGAGGCGTTTACCCTTGAGGGTATCGGCGAAACGCTCGAAACGCTCCCGCCAATCGTCCTGCCGGATGGCGTGAGCCTGGGCCTGGTCCGCGGGGGAACGGTCGTCGGCCCAGGCGTGGACCTCCAGCCGGCCGCGGCGCACGTCGCGCCGGTTGCCCGTGAGCCGGTGCCAGCCCCAGGTTTCAAAGTTGCCCAGGCCCCAGACGCTCGCCCGCCGCACGTTGGGCAGCTCCAGCGCGCGGTTCACCCAGGAGCCGCAGCACCACGTCGGCGGGCGGATGTCCCAGTCCGGGTGGTTGTCGAAGGACACCAGCGTCAGCGCCGGCTCCGCGCCCGCCAGCCGGCGCAGCCAGAGCGCGCTGAGGTGGTGAAAATCCCCCGAACCGAAGAGCAGGAAGCGGGTGACGCGGGGAATGCCGGAGGCGGCCGTGACGAAGAACTCCTCGATCTCCCGCGTCGGCGCGCAGAAGCGCAGGCGGGGTCCCCACGGGCGGAGGTCCAGGGTGGGCAGGCCGTGGGTTTGCTCCGGGCTCCAGGCTCCGTCCAGGTCCACATGGAGGGAGGCCGGGGCGAGGCGGCGAAGGGCGGGATCGGTCATCTTGGAAACGGCGGACAGCCAAAAGGGGCGCACCGTGGATGCCGAGGGTCCCGTCGGCAAGGCGGAATCGCCGGCTTCGCCAGAAGGATGACCCCCGCAGCGCCCCCCGGGACGGCGTTACTTCCGGGCGAGGGCGGCCTGGGGAGCCTCCGCTGGCGCCGTGGCCGGCACGGTTCCCTTGGACGACCCGCGGCCCCGGCCGCTGGTCGGGAAGGACGGAGTTGCCGGGGGAGCGGCGGGGGACGGGGGCGACGCTTCCCCGCGGTCGAGGACGGCGGCCCACCGCTTGAGGGTTTCGGCCAGGAGGTCAGCCTTGACGGGCTTGGAAAGGTAGTCGTCCATGCCGGCCTCCAGGCACCGGTCGCGGTCGCCGTTCAGGGCGCTCGCGGTCAGGGCGACGATGGGCACGCGCGGGGTCCCTTCGGTCCCTTCCCGCTCCCGGATCACGCGGGAGGCCGTCCAGCCGTCCATCTCGGGCATCTGGCAGTCCATGAGGATGAGGTCGTATTGCCCCCCGGCGCGGGCCTCCACGGCTTCCTGGCCGTTGGCTACGGCGTCGGCGGAGTAGCCGAGCTTCTGGATCTGGCGCAGGATCACCTTCTGGTTGACCGTGTTGTCTTCGGCGA
>CAXTFX010000279.1:0-6164 GCA_964243185.1 uncultured Chthoniobacterales bacterium | reverse complement strand
GGCCTAACCTTAAAGAAAAAGCCAATTCACACCGCCTAGATGCTGGTTCTATGCGGTGTATGCGCCCGCCAAAAACCCTCCTCCATTGCAACTATGGCTGTTAGGTAATTTGTTGTGATCATATAAAGTTGAACCAATGCCGTCAAAACCCCAACACGATCCGCGGGCTTGTGCGGCCAGAGGACTTGCGCCTGTGTTGAGACCCGTGCATTCGTTAATCATCGATTCGAACTGGGATTTGTTGAACGATCCCAGTTGGAAGATGGCTCGCTTCTCGTTTCGGTCGTTCATGCCTTGATTGCGGCAGAACTCGGAAACCGCGACCGTATTGGCCAATCCGTCGCGGATCAAAGCGTCGCGAATCGCAGGATCGAGCGAAGAACTCGCGAATGGACCGTTATCGGGCCGGCCATATTTACCTACGCCGGTGCCTAAATTTCCTCCGTATGTGGTGTGCCCCAGGCCTTCATCCCCCGTCCCCTCGGAAGGGCAAATCAGCACATTCAAGCGGGTCGAGAAGGCCGTCGAATTCACGTCCGAAGGCATCAAGAACGACTGCCTCGGTTTGCTTAAATTTATCGAATTGAAGAGGGGTGTCTGTTCCAGGAACGGGAGGAGCGAGACGAACGCGGAATAGTTGTTTTCCCCGCGGGGATAATGGTTTTTCTGGGCCAAATGAGAATTAATGGCAATTCCCACCTGCTTGAGATTATTCGTGCACTGGGCCCGGCGGGCTGCCTCGCGGGCCGATAGTACGCCCGAGATCAGCAGTGCGACTAGTAGCCCGATAATGGACAGAACGACCAGGATTTCGATGAGCGTGAAAGCGGAACGGCGATCTTTGCGGGAACGCATTAGCTCACCAGCTTCACATGGCTAGAAGGCAGGTTGAACCGGGCGGGATTCTCACGCGGGTTCGAACGATAAACTGCTCTTGTGTCGAAATCAAAATATTTTTGGACTTGTTTTCAAAACTTCATTGTGCTCGGACGCAAGAAATCCGCCTTGCCTTCCTCCTAGTATTCGCAACATGCTTTGACGACTTACAATCCGTAATCCGCTTTGCTTGCATCGATCTATCTGACCCTCGACTGGCCCCGACCACCTCATGCGATCGGCGACCAGTTTATCTGACAATTATTGCGGAAAAACACGCTTACCATCGGTTCTTGCCGAATCGGCAATCGTAGACTCGTAGAGAAGCTTTGCCCTGCAACGGTTTATGTTGAAACCTTTGGGAAAATGGCAACGAGCCGATGGTATGGGCCTCGACGCTGCACCCCGGCACCATGAGCGAGGCCGACCGAGCGGACGCTGCCCGAAGGATTGAGCCGCTTCCGTCTGGCCTGACGATGTTTGCGGCGAAATAGAACAATCTCTTTTGCGCCCGTCCAACAGTAGGCTCGATGTCGAGCCATTTAGACCCCACCGCGAGGACAGCGGCGATGAGCATCGTTAACTCTGAGGGCGCGCAGGTCCGGCCTGCGCCAAAAGTTGGCCATGCTCGCGAGTTCATTAGCCCCAAGATCCGCCTTCGCAACCTGCGATGGCTTGCGACGATGCGGCAGTTCGAGTTCGAGACGATCGTCGAACTGGCCGAGTACCTCAACCGCAAGCCGAGGATCGTCGGTCTCGCGATCCAGACGGCCCTGGTCGACGAGGTGAACGAACACGAGCGCGCCCTCAGCGGCGACGACTCGCCTGTCATCGACGATAAGTTCGGGATGACGCTGGATGAAGTCCTCTATCTTTTCCACGAGTATCCCGAGACCACCGAACTCGGCGGACATCCGGACTTTCGCCAATGGATCGACCCGCTGGTCTGTCCGATGCAATCCGCGCCGTCCTGTGAACGTCCGTTGCGCATGTGCGAAGCGGCTTGAGATAATCACGCATGCCGGTCCGGGCCGCCGACGTTGTCGGCCCCGCCGGGATCTCCCGTGGTCGACCGCCGATGTTGTCGGCGACCACCTCTACCAGATCCTGCACTCTCCTCATCCGCTCGGCCGGATCGCTCCCCAATCCGGCCGGGCGGGGATGCATCCGTGGTTCCGGGCAGATTCGGCCCGCCCCATTTCCGCCCGTTCGCAGCCGACCGATTGCGAACGCCAGCCCCCCCATTAATGACGGTTGCTCGCGAGCAAGCTCCATTTGCTCGCGAGCAACCGTCATCGGCATTGTCGGCGAACAACTGTCGCCATGCGTTCGACAACGGTTGTTTGCCGACAACCAAGGCCGTTTCGCAGCATGCCCAGAGGGATTTACGCCATGCCGAGGGCCGTGCTCTATACCCGGGTTTCGACGGCGGATCAGGCCGAATCCGGCGCGGGCTTGAAGGCCCAGGAGGACGCCTGCCGGGCGCACGCCGCGCGAATCGATTGGGAGGTCGTCGGCCCGTTCTCTGACGAGGGGATCAGCGGGGCGGCCCCCCTGGAGGACCGTCCCGGGCTGGTCGACGCCTTGGCCCAGATCCGGACCGGTGACATCCTCCTCATTGCCAAAAGGGACCGTCTCGGGCGAGATCCTGTCGTCATCGCCATGCTCGAGGTCGCGGTCACACGTGCCGGCGGGCGGATCGTGTCAGCGGCCGGCCAAGGCACCGAGTCAGACGAGCCAGAATCTATCCTCATGCGAAGAATCGTGGATGCATTTGGGGAGTTCGAGCGTTTAGTTATTCGCGCCCGGACTCGCTCGGCACTTGCGGCAAAACAGCGACGAGGAGAGCGGACCGGATCGGTTCCGTTCGGTTTCGACTTGGTAGATGACGGCCGGCGGAGCAAAGAGGGTGGCCCGGTCGCCCTGGTGGCCAATCCCGCCGAGCAACTCACCATCGCCACCATCGGCGAGCTCCACGCGTCGGGCCTGCCGCTCCGCAAGATCGCCGCAGAGCTGGAACGACGCGGGATCGTCCCGAAGCGGGGCGGCCCGAAGTGGTCCACGGGTTCCCTCGCCCGAATCGTCCAGCGCCTCCCCAAACCCACCGGAGATACCGCCAGCCATGCCGCCGAAACGGACCAAGAACCGAGGGTCGTCGACTCGACCCACCTCGCGCCGAGTGATCAGCTCCTTCCTCCGGACCCTCCTCGAGAGGGGTGATCACTCGCTGTTCGCCGTCGCCCGCGATTCGGGGGTGCAGCTGTCGAGCCTGAGTCGATTCGTCTCGGGGGAACAGGACCTCAAGCTCGACACCCTGGACCGCCTCGCCGACGTCCTGGGGCTGAGGCTGGTCGAAACGGGCCGCGACCGGGTGAAGCCGAGCCGATCGCCCCGGGCGAAGTCGGCCCGGGGGTATCGTCCTGAAGATTCATCCGAGACCGACTCGGCCCTTGAAGTCGTCGACCCCAACGCGGCTCGACCGAGCGAGGCCAACTCATGCCTGTAGTCGAGTCCGTGGCGATCTTCCTGGTGTTGATCCAGACCTTCTGGCACTTTTCATTGGCCTGGGATGACTGGCGGGAGAGACGCCGCAAGGCTCCCTGAAACACCGAAGGATCGCCAAACGCGATTACGTTATCATGAGCCGGATCGACCGATCTCCTCAACTCGAAAGGCGATGCGATGGCCAGACCGACTCTTCGGCCCCGCTGGGTTAGCATTGAGGACGCCGCCTCTCACTGCTCGGTCAGCCGCGCCACAATGTATCGGCATATCGACAAGGGAAACGTCGTCGCTTCACGGTTCGGCACCAGGCGGCTCGTCGACCTGGACTCAGTGGACGAACTCCTCCAGCGTAACCGCGATCAGCCGACGACTCCCACGAGACGGGCTCCATATACCGGCCAGGAGACGGTCGAAACAGGGGATGCCTCCGATTTTTTTTGCGGGCCGACGGTGAGACACGGTGAGACACGGTGAGACACGGTGAGACAAACGAACGCCGATTTTGGCCCCATACCTCGCCTGAACTGGCCGCCGTGTATCGACTTGCGGTATTGACGACCAAACGCGAACGGCCCAGAATCGTCGCATGACCCGGTGGCCCCGATGGAACCGCCCGACCCAGTGATTCCATTGGGGCCACCAACCCGGCGAGGCCGCCGGCCCATGAACACGTAGCGGAGGTCCTTGCGTGGACCGCCAGCCAGCCACCAGCGAGGGTGCCTCGCACCCGGTGCCCTTCCGCACCGACGAGCAGGTCTCGGCGCGCGAGGTCGCGAAGATCACCGGCCTGTCGCGGAAGCGGATCGCCGAAGTGGCCGCGCTGGGTTACCTGACGACCTGGCGTCCGCCTGCCGGCATCGACGGCCCGGTGCGCTACTCGCGGGCCTCGGCCGAAGCACTGGCCCGGACTCTTGTGACGCCGGCCACTTCTCCCACCGCCAGATCGACGGAGGCCGCGACCAATGACACCCGAGCCTGATCCCACGACCATTGCCGCCGAGCAGCTGAGGGCCCTTGCACCGGGCAAGGAACCTGGGCCGATCGAGGGTGTCACAGACGTCGAGCGCCAGCTCTTCGGCGACCTGGCCGACCCCGAGGCCCGCCAGGCGGCCGAGGCCAAGCAGTCGGCCGAGGCCCGCGCGACCGAGGCCCTCGCGACGGAGGTCCGCGTTGCCGTCGAGGCCGGGGCGACCGACGCCTCGCTCTACGAGCCGGGGCGGGTGCCGATGCCGGGCGACGAGGTCATCTTCCGGCGCGGGCCGGCGACGGTCCTGAAAGTCCGCGACCCGGGCTCGGCGATGGGTAGGCTCGACCTGCTCCGATATCACCTCGGCTCGCCCGAGGCCTTTGCGGCGGTCGAGCATGACCTCTCGGCCGGCTGGCACTGGCTGGGCGAGCCTCCCCCGCCGGAGCCGACTGCGGCCGACCGGGTGCGGGCCGCCATCGCTGCCGGTCAGTCGATCCCCAAGGTCGGCTCGACCGTCCTGCTGGTGCGGTCCATGCCGAGGTCCTTCCGCGGAACCGAGCTGGTGGGCCTGCGGTCGCGGGTCGTGGCGGTCGCGGACGTCGTGGGCGACCGGATCACCCTCGACCTCGAGGTGGAGGAGGAAGCCGGCCCCTTGGCTGCCCCCGCCACGCCGGGACTTGTCACGGGGGTCGTCGGCCCGGTCGAGGTTGAGGAGGGTTGGGCCCCCACCAAGTGGTATCCGAGGGCCCTCCAGCCCCCCCAGCAAGACTTCGCGTCGCGGCCCTGCGACCGTTGCCTTCTCCCGATCCCGCCGGGCACGGCGGTAAAGTTCGTCGCCCAGGACGGGAAGCGGCGTGTCAACTTCGGGGTCTCCCTCTCCGCCTTCGCCCAGCTCTGCCAGGGGTGCGCCGATGCTTACGGCCGCCTGGCGTTCCAGGGCCCGCCGGACGATCCGGTGATCCTGCCGGTCCCCGGAAAGTCGCGTGGTGGCCGTCCCGCTAACCGGCCGGCCTGATCCAGCTCCCCACCCGTCTTTTGGCCCGAGGAGGGCATCATGGGCCCGACCCAACCTCAGCTCGACGACCCTAAACAGTTCGAGGTCCGCTCGGGGGTGCCGATCCTCGACGTCCACGAGCGGAACGGATGGGTGGTCGACGCGAATCGCCTGAGGCTCGTCTGCGAGAACTCGAACCGCCGGGCGGCCCGGGGCGAGCTCGGGCTTCTCCTGATCGGCCACACCACCGACGACGGCAAGGAGGTCGACCAGCCCCCACTGGCCGGGTACGTCCAACACTACCGGATGGGGGAATGGAACGGCCGCCCCTGCATCCTGGCCGACCTGTTCTATGCCCGGGACAAGCTCCCCCAGGCCCTGGGCTACCCCCGGCGGTCGGTGGAGGCGATCTACTCCGACGCGAACCCGGCAAACAACTTCATCGACGCCGTCTCGCTCCTGGTTCGCGCCCCGGCCCGCGACCTGGGTTACGTCTCCTATCGGGCCGGCAACATCAAGAAGGAGCGATACTCCATGGCGACCGACATCGCCTCACCGGGGATCACCGAGGCCGACATCCCGGGGCTTCAGGACTTCATGAAGCGGAACGCGATCGCCGACATGGCCGAGGGGATCAGGTCGTTCCTGAAGGCCAAGGCCGACGGCACGGATAAGCCCGGGGATGATGAGATCACCCAGGCCGACTTCCCCGGGATCGACCGCTACTGCAAGCAGCACAAGGTGGATGCGACCAACCCTCACGCCTACGAGGTGGCCCTCGAGCGTTACAAGGCCGACCGCAAGGCCGGGACGCTCAACCGC
>CAXTFX010000278.1:0-6196 GCA_964243185.1 uncultured Chthoniobacterales bacterium | reverse complement strand
GGCGGCCGCCCCGCCCCCCCCTCCGGCGCTGGTAGAACCGCCGTTGGCACTCCCGGTCGAGAGCTTCTCCCCGCCCGGACCCGAGCCCGAGCCGGAGCCCGAACCCACGCCAGCGCCCACCCCCGAGCCGGACACCGAGTTCGCCCCGGCCGCCGAGGAGCCACCGCCGGTCCCGGAATTCGCGTTTCCCCCCGTCCCATCCGCGCCGGCCAGCGCGCCCGAGCCCTTCCCGCCCGCGTCGGTGCCCCCCCCGGTTCCGTCGGCGCCGGCTCCGCTCTTCTCCCCGCCCGCCGCGGAGCCCCCCTTCGCCCCGCCCCTGCCCGGGGTCACGCTTTCCACCCCGCCGCCGCCCGTCCCCCCGCCGGCGCGTCCCCGGGCCGCCGCCGTTCCCCCCGTTCCGGCCTTCGCGCGGGCACCCTCGGCGGGCGCGGTCCCCACCGGCACCACCGGGGAGCGACGCCCTTTCCCGGTGTTCCCGCTCCTGGCCGGCGTGCTGGGGCTCGGGTTGGTCCTGGCCGCAGCGTCCTACCTTCTGTTCAACCGGTTCGCGCCGATAAACCACCTGGCCGGGCCGAGCCCCTCGCCGTCCGTCTCCCCGGCGCCGGGGCCGCCGCCTTCCCCCGGCCCCAGCATCCTGCCCATAGACACGCCCACCCCCCCGGATCCCACCGTCGCCACGCCCACCCCGGACGCCTCCCCCACCCCCACGCCCACCCCCGCCCTGGTAACGGGGACCACCTCGCCGCCGCCGCCGACGCCACCCAACGGCGGCGGGACCTCCGCCGACGCGGAGGTCAACCGCGTCGCGGCCCCGAGCCAGGTGAACTTTGACCCCTCCGACCCGCGCAACTCCGCGGTGCGCGAGTCCGTGCTCAAGCGCATCGAGTCCATGCCGGTGTCCCGCAAGGTCAAGGACCAGCTCTACGCCGCCCTCGAACAGGCCCGCGGCATGGGCAAGGTGGCCACCATCACCTTCGGCACCGGGCGCACCGACCTGTCCCCCGCGGACGTGGAAAGCCTCCGCAAAGGGCTGGCCCAGCCCGTCACCGCCCGCCTGACGGCCGTCCCGACGGTGGTCATCGTCGTCCTGGGCTACGCCGACACGAGGGGCGACGCGGCCACCAACCGCAAAATCTCCGAGCAGCGCGCCGCCCGGACCATTGAGGCGCTGAAGGGTCCCTGCGGCCTGTTAAACATCATGCACAGTATCGGCATGGGCGCCTCCGAGCTGCTCGACGGCAAGAACGCCGATGCGAACCGCGCCGTCGAGGTGTGGGCGGTGCAGCCGTGAGGGGGAGGATCGCCCTTTAACGGGTGTTTCCGCCGTCCGCGCTCCAGCGTTCCCTCACCCCTTTCCCTCGCGATGCACCCACTCCACCGCGAAGCGCACCAGCGCGGGGGCGTCCGCCAGACCCAGCTTTTCCTTGAGGTTGGCGCGGTAGGTTTCCACCGTTTTCACCGATAGCCCCAGGTCGGTCGCCACCGCGCGGGTGCCGCGGCCGCGGCCGAGCATCGTCAACACCTGCAACTCCCGGTCCGTGAGCTGGTCGGCCACCGGGTCGTCCAGCGGCGCGCCGGCCCCGGCCGTCAGGTCGCCCCCGCCCACGGCCCGCTGGAGGACGCGGGACATCACGGTTTCGCTGACCCAGGTGCCGCCGCTCAGGACGCGGCGGACGGCCAGCAGGATTTTTTCGGTGTCTTCCCCCTTCATCACGTAACCCCGCGCCCCGGCCCGCAGGGCGCGCTCGGCGTAAATGCTCTCGTCGTGCATGGACAAGACGAGCACCGGGAGGCGCGGCAGGAAGGCGCGCAGGTCTTTGACCAGGTCCAGGCCGTTGCCGGTTTTCAGGCTCAGGTCCACCACCACGGCGTCGGGCTCGTGGCGGCGGGCGAGCTCCAGACCCTGCGCGGCGGTGGCCGCCTGGTAGAGAACGGCCAAGTCGGTTTGGGCGTTGAGGAACTGCGCGAGACCCTGCCGCATGATGGGGTGGTCATCCACCAGCAGGAGTCGCCGCTTGCCGGCCGCCGCGGCTTCCGGGGCGGCCGAGGGGGAACCACCGGGAACGGCGGGGGAAATTTTCATACGCGAAAATAATGACGAAACGTATCGGTTGGCGGGGAGGGTTTGGTTCTCTGCGCGATACCCCGAGGGGTAGATGGCGGGACCAACGCCTGATTTTGTCGTCCCCCGCGGGAATGTTCGTTGACACCCCCCGGCCCCGCCGGAACGATGCTCCCCGCCATGCCCGCCCCCGACCGCGTCGTTTACCTCCTCGCCAGCGGCGACCTGCGCCGCTCGGCCAACCAGAAGTGCCAGCCGGCCCAGGCCGAGATGGAGGCTGCCCTGGCCACCGCCTTTGCGGCCGAGGGCGTCGAGCTGCGCCGCGCCCATCCCCTGATGGATCCCGCCAAGGGACACGGCTTCATTGACTCCCAGCGCATGGGCCTGGAGGTTTTCCGCGCCCTGCCCCCCGGCGCCCCGCTCGTCGTGGCCGAAGCCGTCTGGCAGTATTCCCACCACGTCCTGCCGGGGCTGACGACCCACCGCGGGCCCATCCTGACCGTGGCCAACTGGAGCGGCACCTGGCCGGGGCTGGTCGGGATGCTCAACCTCAACGGCTCGTTGACCAAGGCCGGCGTGCGCTACTCCACCCTCTGGAGCGAGGATTTCCTGGGCGACGAAGACTTTCGCGCCGGCCTGCACCGCTGGCTCAAAAAAGGGCGGGTCAAGCACGACGCCGACCACGTCCAGCGTCTGGACGACCTGGGGCTGGAGGAGGCGGAGGCCGATGCCGCCCGGACCGGCCGACGCCTCGCCCGCCGGCTGCAACGCGAAAAGGCGATCCTGGGCGTGTTCGACGAGGGCTGCATGGGCATGTATAACGCCATCATCCCCGACGAGTTGCTGCACCCGACGGGCGTGTTCAAGGAGCGCCTGAGCCAGTCCGCCCTCTACGCGAAGGCCCTGGAGGTCAAGGAACCCGAGGCCCGCGCCGTGTATGACTGGCTGGTGGAACGCGGCGTCCGCTTCCACTTCGGTCCCGACGAGGGCACGGACCTGACCCTGCCCCAGGTCCTGGGCCAGTGCCGCACGTATGTGGCCGCCGTGCGCCTCGCCGCCGAGTTCGGCTGCGACGCCATCGGCATCCAATACCAGCAGGGCCTCAAGGACCTCCTGCCCGCCAGCGACCTGGTCGAGGGGATGCTCAACAACGTCGAGCGCCCCCCCGTCTGCCACGAGGAAACGGGCGCCGAGCTGTTCGCCGGCGAGGCCCTGCCCCACTTCAACGAGGTGGACGAGTGCGCGGGGCTCGACGCCCTGGTCACCAACCGGGTCTGGCGGGCGCTGGGTTTCCCGCCCGAAACGACGCTCCACGACCTGCGCTGGGGCCGGCACTACCACGGGCCGGACGCCGCGGGGACGCGGGAACTCGACGCCTACGTCTGGGTCTTGCTCATCTCCGGGGCCGCCCCGCCGGCGCACTTCGAGGGCGGCTGGAGCGCTGCCTCCTCCGAGCGGCAGCCGCCGATGTATTTCGGGCTGGGCGGCGGCACGCTCAAGGGAGTTTCAAAACCGGGTTGGGTCGTCTGGAGCCGCGTTTACATCGAGAAGGACGAGCTGCGCTTCGACACGGGCCTGGCGGAAGTCGTCTCGCTGCCGCGGGAGGAGACGGAGGAGCGCTGGCGGTTGACGACGCCCCAGTGGCCCATCATGCACGCCGTCCTCCAGGGGGTTTCCCGCGACCAGATGATGGGCCGGCACAAGGCCAACCACCTGCAGGTCGCCTACGGCCCCGACCGCGAGGGCGCCCGCCGCGCGCTCTTCGCCAAGGCCGCCGCCATGCAGGAACTCGGGCTGAAAACCTTTGTCTGCGGGGAGGTTTAACCCTCCCGGCGACCTTCGGCCCAGAGGAAACCCGCCGCCGCCACGAACCCGAGGAGCAGGACCCCGGCCGCCACTCCGGATTCCCGCGTCGGGGCCGGGGATTCCGGCCGGGGCCGCGCCGGCGGTGCCCCGGAGTGTTTCCCCAGGGCGACGAAGCGCGCCGTTTCCCGCCGCCGCCCGGCCGCGCGCACGCCCGGCCAGGAGCCCGCGGGGGCGACGTAGAAATCCTCGGCGGGACCGCCCGGCGCCGTCCGCACCCGGTGCCAGCCCGCGTGCCGCGGCCAGAACCTGGCGGTCCCGCGCGTCGGCTCGGCGGGGTCCGGGGCCAGGGTTAACGTCACCGGGGGGGTGCCTTCCGGGGCGTCTTCGGCCGTGACCGTGCCGGGCGGCGCAACCACGCCGCCCGGCCCCTGCCAGCGCAGGGACACCGGCCCGTCCACCCAGGCCGGACCCGACGCCGCGGCCCCCGCCAGCGTCCAACGCCCCTCCGTCCCGACCAGCCTCGGCGCGGCCAGGTCCCCCAACAGGTCCGACCAGAACGCCGCGAACGCCCCCGGATGCCCCACCCGCCGCCAACGCGCGGTGTCGGCGGCCAGGGACACGGCCACCCGCCCCCGGCCGCGCGTGACCCGGGCGGCCACGGCCCGGCCCTGGCCGTCGCGGACGAGGACCACGCTCCCATCCTCCCCCTCCCCCTCGGAGAATCGGAAGGGGAGCACCGGCACGGGCTCGTCGGGGATCGTTTCCTCCCCGTGGCGCCCCGTCCAGCGCAGGCGGGTCAGGCGGTCGGCCCCGGCGGTGCCCGGGGCGGCCTCCTGCCCGGCCGGCTCCAGCCGCCCGGGCAGGAAAAAGGCGACCTCCGCGGGCCCGTCCGGCCGCGGGCCGGGCGGCGGGGGCGGTTCTCCCCCCCGCACGAGCACGCCTAGGCCGCGCTCGACCACCGCGCGCCGCAACGTCCCGCGCTCCGGGTCCGCTATCGCGGCCAGGGTTTGGGTGTCGGTGAGGAGCAGGTCGAAATGCCCCAGCAGTTCGTCGTTGACCCCGGCAAATTCCCCCGGTCCGCCCCCGGTGGCCGCGAACCGGAAACGCCCCCGTCCCACCTCGGTTCGGGTGTTGACCACGCCCCCCGCGGCCCCGAGCCAGCCCCGGAGGGCGGCGGTGTCGGGGTGCGGGGAACCCTCCAGCACCAGCACCCGCGGCAGGTCGGGCGCGACGACGCTCACGCCCCCGGGTCCTTCTTCTAAAACCCGTTCCCCCGCTCCGACCAGACGCAGTTTCCACCCGTAGCGGCCGGCCGTGGGCAACCCCGGCGCGCGGAGTTGGAAAGTGCCGTCGGCCGCAACCGGCGCGGTGACGGCCGCGGTGTCCGGCCCCTCCCAGGCTACCGTTAACGCCTCACCCGGCCGTCCCCCGCGCACCTCGCCCGTCACCCGCAGGGGTTCCCCGGGGCCGAGCACCCGCGGGGAATGCACGAACGCGATCCGGGGGACCGTCCCGTCCGCACCGGGGTGAAACACCACGCGCCCCGGCGCCAGCGCGGCGAGGTCATCTGCGTCCAACCCGTCTCCGCACAGGTGCAGGGTCCCGGCCGGGGGAACGTGCCGCCGCAGGGAAGCTGCGTCCGGCACGGTCGGCGTTCCCCCTGGCGCCTCCGCGCCCGATAGCCGGAAGCGGAGATCGGCCGGCACCGGCCGCAGGATTTCCGCCTCGTCCGCCGGGCGCGGCCCGCCCGTCCACAGCGCCACTTCCGCGCCGGACCCTGCCCCCGCCCGCGGTGGTTCGCCGGATCGCCGCATCGTTGGCCGCAGGGCGAGCAGGGTCAGCGCGCCGACCGCCGCGAGGACCGCCCCCACGCGCGCGCCCCGCCACCGGCGGTCCGGCCGGCGCCATTCCGCCCCGCCCAGCGCCGCCCCGCTCACCGTGGCCAGGAGGAGAACGATCCCGGCCGCGGTGTTGCCCGTGGCGAACCCGATCCCGCTCACGGCGCGGGTGGCCCTCCGGTCGTTTCCCCGGCCGTCGCGCGGGCGAAATTCGGCGCGGCTTCCACCGTTCGACCGGGCCGCTCCTCGGCGGGCGGCAGGAGTCGGAGCAAGGCGGAGCGAACGGCCGCCAGCTCCCCCGGTCCCGCCGGGGCCTCCCCGGTCTCCAGACGGTGCAACGCACGCAGGCCGTCGAGGAACCCGCCGCCCTGCCGGCCCGCCGCCTCGCCCAGCGCGGCGCCGGCCCCGGCCAGCGCGTTTCGCTCGGTTGGGTTGAGCGGGCGCTCGACCCCGTCCCCGCCCGGCATCGCCGCCAACGCCGCGCGCACCC
>CAXTFX010000277.1:2658-6254 GCA_964243185.1 uncultured Chthoniobacterales bacterium | reverse complement strand
CACGGGGCAGGGGCGGCGGGAGGAGTGGGCGATGGCGGCACGGGCGGAGGGTGCAGGCGCATCCGGTCATTTGAACGTTCCCAGCTTGTCGCGGTATTCCGGCCGGTCTTTGGCCGCTTGTTCCGCCAGCGCGCGGGCCTCGGGGAACAGGCCGGCCTCCTGCGCGAACGTCGCCGCCAGCCAGCGGCGCTCGGCGGCGGCGCGGGGGTCGGCGGCGGCCTTGGCGTTGGCGACGCGGGTGGCGAGACCGACCAGCGCCCGGGGGTCCACGTCGGTCCACGCCAGCGGGGCCTCGCCGCGGGGCGTCACGGCGAGTAGGCCGGCGCTGGCGTCGGCGCGGGCGATCCCCTGCGGGTAGGCGGTGCCGTTGCGCGCGGGGAAGGGTTGGCCGCGGCCGGCGCCCGCGTTGAGGTCGGCGACCAGCAGCCGCTTGAATCCCGCCAGCCGCGTGGCGCGTTCTGCGAGCGCGTCGCGCGCGGCGACGAAGTCGGCGCCCCGGAGCGTGCTCAGACCCTTGAGGGTGGCGAGGGCCTCCTCGTAGCGGAAGAGCCGGAGGGCGCTCTGGGCCGTTTCGCGGGCGGCCTGCCAGCGGCCTTTGTCCGCGTCGTTCTGCGCGGCCTCCCGGGCCAGAACGCCGCCGGCCTCGTCCTTGCGGGTGGTTTCCAACTGCGAGCGCAGCACCCCGGCGGAGGCGTTGAACAGCTCGACCATCTTCCCGTCGCTGGTCTGGAGCTGGCCCTTGGCCCGCTCGAACTCCGCCAGCAGCGCGGCCTGTTTCTGGGCGGTGTCGGCGCCCTTGAGCCGCTCGCGCAGGGCGGCCAGGGTCCGCAGGTCCTGCACGCGCTTCTCGGCCAGCGGCCGGTAATCGGCGATCCACCGGTAGGCGCCCGTCGGCTTGGCCTCCAGGAACGCCTGGAGCAGCCGGAGCGCGTCGTCGGTGACGCCGAGTTCCAGGTTCTTCAGGCCGAAGAGCAACGGGGCGAACGCCTCCGCGCCGTCGGGCTTGAACAGGTTGGCCGTGCTGGCGGGGACGGCCTGGGAGGGTTTGCCGAAGGCCTTGGCCATCGCGTCCAGCGAGTTGGCCAGGGGGCGGTCGGATTCCTCCCGGGAGAACAGTCCGGCCTTGGCTTCGGTGTCCGCGACGGCCTGCGCGTTTTCGAGGTCCTGGTTGAGCAGGGAAGTCAGGATCAGGTGGAAGCGCGCCCAGTCGCCCTGCGGCCGGGTCAGGCCGGCGCGGCGCGTCAACTCGGAGAAACCATCCTGCGCGCTGGCGAAGCTCTCCTTGAGGAGCTGTTGTCGTGATTCCTGAAAATGTTCCTCGACGGAGCCCTGCTCGGTCTTGCGGAGCTCGGCCTCCCGGCGTTGCCGCTCGGCGATGACGCCGCGCGCGTCCCTGCCGAAGAGCCGGTCGCGGAGGACCCACGCCAGCGCGCCGCCCGCGGCCAGGAGCACGAGGAGCGCCAGGGTCAGGATGCCCGCGAGGCGGCGGCCCCCCTCGGTCTCCTCCACGACGCGCTCCCGGGCCACGCGCGGCCGGCCGGCCTTGGCGGCGAGCTGGTCGGCGGCGTATTGGAGGTGCTCGATGAGCTCGTCGTAGGATTGGTAACGCTCGCCCGGGTCCTTGTGGAGCATCCGGTTGATGACGTAGGCCGTCTCCGGCGCCACGTCGGGGGCGAACGCTTGCAGGCTCACGGCCTGGCTCTTGAGGTGCTTGAGGGCGACGAGGCTGGCGTTCTCCGCCTCGAACGGCGGCCGGCCGGCGCAGGCGTGGAACAGCGTGCCGCCCAGCGAGTAGATATCCGAGCGGAAGTCCTCCGGCTCGTGGTTGAGCTTTTCCGGGGCAATGTAGTAGGGCGTGCCCCAGATTTCCCCGCGGGATTCCGCCTCGTGTTCGGCCAGCAGCGCGAGACCGAAGTCCGTTACCTTGGCCGTGCGCGCGTCGGCGAAGAGCATGTTGCCCGGTTTCACGTCCCGGTGGATCAGCCCGCGCTCGTGGGCGGCTTTGAGGCCCTCGGCGATCTGCCGGCCGACCTTGAGGACCTGAATTTCCGCGACCCGGCCCTGGAGCTGCATCAGGTCGTCCAGCGAACCCTTGTCCACGAGCTCGAGCGCCAGGTAATACTGCCCGCCGTCCTCGCCGAAGGAGAACACCTTGACCACGTGCGGGTGGTTGATGGAAGCCGTCACGCGCGCCTCCTCCTCCAGCTTGGCGATGTATTCGGGGTCCGCGGAGAACTCCCGGCGCAGGAGCTTGAGGGCGACCATGCGGTTGAGGTTCACGTCGAGCGCCTTATAGACCGTGCCCATGCCGCCCTCGCCGAGCTTTTCGACGATGGAGAAGTTTCCGTATTGCCGGCGCACGTCCAGTCCCGTGCCGCAGACGGGGCAGTGGATGCGCGCGAGCGGGTCCTGCTCCGAGATGTCCAGCAGCGAGCCGCAGCCGGAGCACGCCTGGGTCACGGGCGCGGGCGGCGCGGCGGTCTGGAGCTCACCGTCCCCGGGCTCGCCGGAGTCCTGGTCGGGACCGGGCAGATCGGCGAAATCGTCGTGGTGCGGGGAGAGTTGGGCGCCGTGGGAGCCGTCGCCACCGGGGCCGGGGGGGTGGAGCATGGGCAAATTGTAAATGACGAATGACGAATGACGAATGACGAAGTAAGCCCGAAGGGATCGGCCCGGAAACGGTGGCCGTCCCGCCACCCGGCAGGCTGTCTGCCCACCCTTTTGTCATTCGTCATTCCGGCGCCGCCGGTCCCTTCCCCATGCTCCGCCTCCCCGTGCCCGCCGACGCCGCCGGCACGCGGCTGGACCGCTTCCTGGCGGAAAACGGGGTCGTCCCCCTTTCGCGCGTCCGGGCCCAGGCGCTCATCCGCGACGGCCGGGTCCAGGTCAACGACCGGCCCGCCCCCAAACCCGGCGCCACGTTGCGCGCGGGCGACGTGGTGAGCTTCGAGGAGAACGACGCCGCCCTCCCGCCCGACCCCGGCCGCGCGCCGCCCGCGGGCGAGGACATCCCGCTGAACGTCCTCCACGAGGACGTCGACCTGCTCGTGCTCGACAAACCGCCCGGCCTCGTCGTCCACCCGGCGGCCGGGAACTACACGGGCACCCTGGTCAACGCCCTGGTGCACCACCTCGGCGGCGAGGGGCAGCTCTCCGGCGTCGGCGGACCGGGCCGGCCGGGCATCGTCCACCGGCTCGACAAGGATACCTCCGGCTGCCTGGTCGTGGCCAAGCACGACGCCGCCCACCGCGCGCTGTCGGCGCAGTTCGCCGCCCGCACGACGGAAAAGCGCTACCTCGCGCTCGTCCGCGGCGTGCCGAAAACGGCGTCCGGCACCATTGACGCGCCCATCGGCCGCCACCCGGTTCACCGGCAGCGCATGGCCGTGGTCTCCGCGGCGGGCCGGGGCCGGAGCGCACGGACGGACTGGAGGCTAATCAGGATGCAAGGTGCAGGATGCCGGATGCCGGATGGCGGAGTTTCGGAGGCGGCGCCGTCCCGCCGGTCTGGACATCCTGCATCCGGCATCTTGCATCCTGTATCTTTGCTTTCCTGCCACCTGCACACCGGCCGCACCCACCAGATCCGCGTCCAC
>CAXTFX010000277.1:0-2648 GCA_964243185.1 uncultured Chthoniobacterales bacterium | reverse complement strand
GAGCCGGGGCGAGCCGACCCCAGCCGCCGTCGCACCGTATGCCCCACCCTATGCCCCCGCCGGCTTCCGCGCCGCGCTGCTGGAGTGTCGCCTCCACACCGGCCGCACCCACCAGATCCGCGTCCACCTCGCCCACCTCGGGCACCCGATCCTCGGCGATGCCCTCTACGGCGGCACGGTGGCCAGCCGGGTCGCCGGGCGGCAGATGCTCCACGCCTGGCAGCTCGGCTTCCGCCACCCGCGCACCGGGGAAGCCGTGCGCTTCCGCGCGCCGCTGCCGGCGGACTTCCGGGCTTTTGGCATCTGCGAGCCGGCTGAGATCGGAGAGAAGCAGTAATCTGTCCGCGCATGAACAGCCCCCGCCTCGACGCCGCCCTCGACCTCGTCCGCCGCGAACTGGACCGTCGCCGCCGCGCGGGATATACTCGGCCCGTCGCCACGGCCGCCGCGCTGGCCCGGCTCCTGGCGGCCCGGCCGTCCCGCGCGTCCGCCGAAGCGGAAACCGCCGCGCCGGCTCCCCCCGTTGACCCTGTTTTGACCATGCCCGCCAAGCCTGCCGCCCCCGACGACGACGGTTTGTCCCTCTTCGGCGCCGACGAGCTGCGGCCGGGTGTCGCCTCGGCCAAAGCTCCCAAGGCGGCGCCACCCACCCTCACCCCGCCCGTGGGCGAGTTCGCGCCCATTTCTGACGCCTCCGCTGCTAAGGCCGAGCGCCTGGAGCAGATGAAAACGGTCGTTCTTCCCTGCGTGAAATGCCCGCACCTCGCCGCCAGCCGCAAGCAGGTCGTCTTCGGCCTGGGCAACCCGGACGCCGAGGTCATGTTCATCGGCGAGGCCCCCGGCGCGGACGAGGATGCCTCCGGCGAGCCCTTCGTCGGCCGCGCCGGGCAGCTTCTCACCAAGATCATCCAGACGATGGGCTACCGGCGCGAGGACGTTTACATCGCCAACGTGCTCAAGTGCCGCCCGGACACCCCCGGCCAGCAGTTCGGCAACCGGCCGCCCACGCCGCACGAGATGGAAACCTGCCGGCCCTACCTCTTCGAGCAGATCGCCATCGTCCAGCCCAAGGCCATCGTTGCCCTCGGCGCCACCGCGGTCCGCGGATTGCTGGACAAGCAGGCACCCATGAAAGAGCTCCGCGGTCACTGGCACGATTACCGGGGCACCCCGGTCATGGCCACCTACCACCCTTCCTACCTTTTGCGTAACCAGTTACCCAGCGAAAAGCGCAAGGTCTGGGAGGATCTGCTCCTGGTCAAGGAACGCCTCGGCCACCCCATCACCGAGCGCGACCGCGGCTATTTTCTCACCAAGTAACTGTTCCCGCGGGGGTCTGATTTCCGTTTATTCCGTCCATGATCGAGCCCGCCAAAGCGCCGCCGGCCCACGCCGCGCGCCTGTCCGACCGACCCCCGCCCGGCCGCACCAACCGCTTCGCCCCGCGCGAGGCCGCCGAGCGCAGCGCCACCGTGCGCCCGGGCCCGGCTTACTTCACCCGGCGCCTCACCCCCCCGCTACCCCCCGGCACCACCCCGATGCGGCGGCTGTCGGACGCCCGTGCGGCCACGGTCAGCACCACCGTGTCCACGTCCACCTCGGACCTCGCCGGGCGCCGCGAGCTGCGCGAGCGCCTGGAAGCCTGCCTGCGCGAGCACGCCGCCAGCCACGCGCCGGTGTCCGACCTCGTCTGCCGCTTCTGCGAGCTCCTGGCCGTGGACCACGCCATCCTCTGGTCCGTGCCCACGCCCGTCGCCGGCCCGACGCCCGCCCCGCGCGACTGGCGCGACCTGCCCATCGTGGCCGAGGCCGTCGCCGACCATTACCCCCTGGGTCACTTCTCCCTGAACCCGCCGCCGCCGGCCTGGGCGCGCGAGCACCTGGAGCCCGCCCTGCACGCCCCCGACGGCACCCGCTTCACGGCCGTTCCGCCCAACTCGAACGGGCAGGCCACCAACGGCGCCGCCGACCCTTTCGGACTCTCCCAATACCTGGCCCGCGACCTGCACGGCCGGCCGGGCAACCAATGGCTCCTGCTCCTCGAACGCCACGGCGCGGACGGCAACCCCGCCCTGCCCTGGACGGACCTGGACGCCGCGCTCATTGACCGGCTCTCCTTCTCGCTGGGTCTGGTCCTGGAGAACCACTTCCTCGCCGCCCAGAGCGACGAGCGGGCGTCGTATCTCCACAACATGCTCAACTCGATGGACCTCGCTGTCATGGTCATCGAGCAGCCCCCCGCCCCCGGCGCGCCGGCGGCCGTTTCCCTGGTCAACCGCGGCTTCTGCGAAATCTTCGGCGTGGACCCCCTGGAAATCGAGGGCGACACCCACGTCGCCCTCGTCCAGCGCCTCCGCCCGTTCCTGCCCGACCCGGAGGCGCAACTGGCTCTCCTGGACACCCTCCTGGCTGACCCCACGGCCGAGCACATGGACGAGATGGTCATCAACGACCCCTCGCCCGGCTCGGACTCCGGCACCCGCACCCTGCACCGCTACGCCACCCCGGCCCGGGACGCCCGCGGGCAGGTCTTCGGGCGGATGTTCTTCTTCCGCGACATCACCTACGACAAGGAGCTGGAGCGCCAGATCCTCCATTCGCAGAAGATGGATTCCATCGGCACGCTGGCCGGCGGCGTGGCGCACGAC
>CAXTFX010000276.1:0-6269 GCA_964243185.1 uncultured Chthoniobacterales bacterium | reverse complement strand
CCGCCCGCGCCGCCTTCCTGCTCTTCAACTGGAGCGGCACCTCCGGGGTGGACAACGCCTGGTATCGGCCCGGCAACTGGTTCCAGAACGCCGCCCCGCCCACCAGCCCCGGCCCCGGCGACACCGTCAACCTCTACTTCGACAACACCAGCGCCCCCTTCCCCAGCGTCCAACCCGACTACACCATCTCCACGATCAACCTCACCGCGACGAGCACCTCCTACACCTTTGACACCGGCACCCTGACCATCAACGGCGGCCTGGCGATGGGCGCCAACGCCGCCGCCCAGACCTTCGGCAACCCCCTCGTCCTCGGCGCCAGCCAGACCTGGCGGCTCAACGGCGGCGCCGGCCTGCTCTCCTGCCCCGGCGGCGTGGACCTCGGCGCCCACACCCTCACCGTCAACGCCGTCAGCAACCGCACCCTCGGCGGCAGCTTCTCCGGGGCCGGGGGCAACTTCACCAAGGTCGGCAGCGCCGACCTCACCCTGGTGGACGGCTTCAAGGGCACCATGCCCCTGGGCAACGTCAACGAGGGCACCCTCACCCTCAACGCCGGCGCCGCCTTCAACGGGACCAACCTCACCGTCGCCAGCGGCGCGGGCCTGACCGTGGCCGGCAGCGTCAACGGCTCCGGCCAGTATCTCAACGTCAACGGCAGCGCCACCCTGCCGACCGGCGGCAAGATGGCCGTCAGCACCATCGGCCTCTTCAACGGCAGCTTCACCCAGACCGGCGGGACCAACTCCGTCGTCAACTCCCTCTACTTCCAGGGCAGCGGCACCGGCCGGAGCACCTACGGCCTGACCGGCAGCGACGCCCAGCTCACCACCCTGGTGACCACGCTCCTGAGCGGCACGACCGCCTTCAGCCAGGGCGGCGGCACCCACACCACCGGCGGGCTGAACCTGGACGGCGCCAGCGCGTCCTACACCCTCGCCAACAGCGCCGTGCTCACCGTCCGCAACCCCGACCCCCAGAGCACCGACGTGCCCACCACGGTCGTCGGCAGCGGCGGCGCGGGCACCTTCACCCACACCGGCGGCACCCACACCACCGGCCTCCTCGTGCTCGCCGACGACGCCGGCTCCACCGGCACCTACACCCTCAGCGGCGCCGCCAGCCGGCTCTTCACCGGCAGCACCGTCGTCGGCCGCGGCGGCGCCGGCACCTTCACCCAGAGCAACGGCACCCATAAGGTCTCCGGCGACCTCCTCGTCGCCGGCACGGTCGGCGGCCGCGGCACCTACACCCTGAGCGGCGGCAGCCTCTCGACGACCAACACCCAGGTCGGCTACCAGGGCACCGGGACTTTCACCCAGAGCGGCGGCACCCACGACGTCGCCACCCAGCTCCAGGTCGCCAACGGCGGCACCTACACCCTCAACGGCGGCACGGTCCGCGCGCCCCTCGTGTCCGTCGTCGGCAACGGCCCCGTCTTCAACCTCAACGGCGGCACCCTGCAAACCGGCACCGTGTCCCTCGGGGGCACCAACAACACCTTCAACTTCGCCGGCGGCACCCTCCAGGCCACCGCCGACAACAGCACCTTCGTGCGCTTCCCCGGCGACGTGCGCGTGGGCGGCAACGGCGGCGCGGTGATCGACACCAACGGCCACAACGTCACGGTTCCCGTCATCCTCGCCCACGACCCCGCCCTCGGCGCCACCGCCGACGGCGGCCTCCTCAAGCTCGGCGCCGGCACCCTGACCCTCACCGGCGCCGGCGCCTCCGGGGAAACCACCGGCAGCACCTACACCGGCGGCACCCGCGTCAACGCCGGCACCCTGCTGGTCAACGCCAACGCCAACAACCCCGCCGCCACCGTCTCCGCCACCGGCACCGGCCCCGTCACGGTGAACGCCGGCGGCACCCTCGGCGGCGACGGCGTCATCGCCGGCCCCGTGACGGTCAACGGCGGCGGGACCCTCGCCCCCGGCAACAGCCCCGGCCGGCTGACGCTGGGCGGCAGCCTCACCCTCGCCGCCGGCTCGACCCTCGCCGTCGAGCTCGGCGGCACGACGGCCGGCAGCTATGACCAGGTCTTCCTCGCCGGCCCGTTGACCCTCGGCGGCAACCTCGACGTCACGCTCGTCAACGGCTTCACCCCCGCCCTCAACCAGACCTTCACCATCCTGGACGACACCGGCAACGGCCTGCCGGCGACCCCGGGGTTCGCCAACGCCCCCGGCGGCCTCTACAACGACGGCGCCGGCCACCTCTTCCTGGTCAACTACGCCGCCAACGCCGACGGCGGGGTCGTGCCCAACGACGTCACCCTCACCGTCGTCCCCGAGCCGGGCACGGGGGCGCTCACCGCGCTCGGCGCCACCCTGGGCGCCCTCGGGCTGGCCCGCCGCCGCCGCCGGTTCCGCGCCGTCTGACCTTCACCGGCGACTCTGCCGCGCTGAACTTCTTCGCGGGCAGCGTCGCTGCCACCACCGCCAACGCCGGGACGACGCTGGACCTCAACGGTTCCTCCGCCTCCGTCACCACCGACGCCACTTTCCAGAGCGTGACCGTCGGCGCGTCCGGCGTGGGCGCGCTCAACCACCGCGCCGGCGCCCTCGACGCCAGCGCCTTCCTGTTCGTCGGTTTCTACGCCACCGGCGACGGCACCGGGGTGTTCAACTTCAACGGCGGGGTCCTGCGGCCCAACGCCGACCAGGCGAACTTCTTCGGGAGCGCCAACCTCACGGCCAACGTGCGCGACGGCGGGGCCGCCTTCGACACCAACGGCAAGAACGTCACCGCCGCGCAGAACCTCGTTCACTCCACCATCAACGGCGACGCGGCCACCGACGGCGGCCTCCTCAAAACCGGCGCGGGCACGCTCACGCTCACCGGCGCCAACACCTACTCCGGCAAGACCACGGTGAGCGCCGGCACGCTGCTGGTCAGCAACGCCGCCGGCACCTCCGGCACGGGGACCGGCAGCGTCGGCGTGCAGAGCGGCGCAATCCTGGGCGGCGGCGGCAACCTGCGCGTGGAGGGCGGCGGCACGTCGAGTCCCGACAACAGCGCCGGCCGGCTAACGGTGGGCGGCAACGTGAGCCTGGCGGCCGGCTCGACCCTCCTCCTGGAACTCGGCGGCCCGGCGGCGGGCAGCCAATACGACCAGGTAGCCCTCGGCGGCGCCCCGGCCGTCAACGGGGCCAACCTCAACGTGGTCATCGCTGGTGGCTTCAGCCTGGCCGCCGGGCAGACCTTCTTCGTCCTCGACCGCACCGGCGGGGACGCGACCGCGGCCGGCGCCTTCGCCAACGCGCCGGGCGGGGTTTACACCGACGCGGCCGGCGAGAGCTTCCTGGTCAACTACGCGGCCACCAACCCCGCCGACGGCGACGGCCTGGCCAACGACGTGAGCCTGACCGCCCTCGCCGTGCCCGAGCCGGCGACCTGGGCGCTGCTGCTGGCCGCCGGCGCCGGGGGTCTGCTCGGAGCGGGCCGCCGGGTCGTCAGCGCCCGCCGCCGCTCTCACCCGTCCGCAGGGTGACGTGGCGCACCACCCGGCCGTTCTCAAAGACCGCCTGCCGGTCGAGGATCGGCCGGTCGTCCCCCCCGACGGACTCCGGCACCGGCCCGGGGTAGAACACGGCGCCCGGGTAGAAGCGCGAGGACACCGCGCCGGGGAGGTTATAAAACCGGTCCCCCCGGTAGTAGGCGGAGAGGAAATCCAACTGCGCCGCGGCGTAGTCCGCCGGGAAGTTCCCGAAGTCAGCCGAGGGCCGGGCGGGCATCGGGCGGAGGTAAACCCAGGATTCCAGGGTGCGGGGGGTGCCCCCACCGACGCCCGCGGCCCGGCCGTGGTAAACGTGCGTCGGCGGCCCCCAGGCGACGAACACGGCGTCCGCGCTCATGCCCGCGCGGACCTCCCCGGCCAGGGCGAGCTGGCGGTCCTGGGCTGGGACGTGGGCGAAGCCGGGACGGTGCCCGGCACGGGCGGCGGGGTCGGTGCCGGCGCAACCGGCGGCGGCCAGGGCGGCCACCGCCAGCACCACGGCGGGGAGGAAGGGGAAGCGACGGGCGAAGGTCATGCGGTTTGGAGCGGTTCCTAGGTTGGACGGACGGCTCAAGCGTCAATCCCGACCGGGTTCCGGGGCCGCTTCGACCCCGTCCGGCCCGGGGGGAGGCTCGGGCGGCTCGCGCCGGAAGTGAAGTTGCCCGACGCGCCGGCCGTCCACCCGCTCGACGGTGACCAGGTAGTCGTCCACGGCGACCTGCTCGCCCGGCCGGGGCAGGTGCCCGAAGCGGGCGGTGATGAAGCCGCCCACCGTGCTCACGTCCGCGCTCTCCCAGGGGACCTTCGCCAGGTCGCGCAGCTCGTAGAGCCCCAGGCCGCCCTCGGCCCGGAACTCGTCCGCGCTCACCCGGTGAAACTCCCGCCGCTCGGCGCCGAACTCGTCGGGCTCCTCGCCGATGATCTCCTCGATGACGTGCTGCAGGGTGACGATGCCCACGTTGACCCCGTATTCGTCCACCACGACGGCGAGGTAGGCGTGCTGCCGGCGGCACAGGGGGAGCAACTGTTCCAGGGGCATGGATTCCGGCACGGCGACGAGGTCCTTCTGGATCGTCCGCAGGTCGGGCTCCGGCTCGTCCAGCAGGGCGAACAGGTCGCGCACGTGCACCAGGCCGACGCTGTGGTCGAAGTCGCCCTCGCACAGCGGGAAGCGGCTGTGGCCGGCGGCCTTGACGCGCTGGAGGTTCTCCCGGAAGGGCAGCCGGGCGTCGAGGCAGACGACCTCCGCGCGCGGGGTCATCACCTCGCGCACCAGCAGGTGGCGCAGGTCAAAGGCGTTGGTGACGATCTCCTGACTGACCCCGGAGATGGCCTCGGAGCGGGCGCTGTCGTCGACGATCAGCCGCAGCTCGTCCTCCGAGTGGACCTCCTCGCCCTCCGCGGCGGGCTCCTGGCGGAACACGTGCCGGACGACGAGGTTGGAGAGCGCGTTGAGCGCCCAGATGGCGGGCCGGAAGACCTGGTGGAACAGCCGGAGCGGCCGGCTGATGAGCAGCGTGGTCGGCAGGGCCTGGCGGATGGCGAGGCTCTTGGGCGCGAGCTCCCCCAGGACGATGTGCAGGATGGTGATGGCGGCGAAGGCCAGGGCGAAGGACACCCCGTGGATGACCACGGGCGAGGACACGTTCCCCAGCCCGAAGACCGGCTCGATCATCCGGGCCAGGAACGGCTCGCCCACCCAGCCCAGGCCGAGGCTGGCTAGGGTGACGCCGAGCTGGGTGGCCGAGAGGTAGGCGTCCAGGTGCTCGACGACCTTGCGGGCCGGGCCGACGCGGCGGTCACCCTTGGCGTCAAGCGCGTCGAGCTGGCTGGCGCGCACCTTGACGATGGCGAACTCGCTGGCGACGAAGAAGCCGTTCAACAACACCAGGAACAGCACCGCCGAGAGCTTCAGCAGGATGAGGCCGGGGGACTCCCAGCCGGCGGCCGGCGCCTGCCCGGGGGCCGCGGCGGCGCTGGCCAGCACGAAGAGGGTGTTCACGGCATCATCTACGCCCCCGCCCGGGCCGGCGGCCTCATCCGGCTCGGCCCCGGGGCGGCAGGACCGCGCCCGGCGGGCCCGCCCCGCGGCTCAGGGGAAGAGCCCGCGCGTGGCCTTGGCCTTGAGCACCCGCTCGACCGCGATGGCCAGGGCCGCGCGGCGGTGGGGGATGTTCTCGACCCGGGCGCGTTTGACGACGGCGGCGAAGGCGGCGTCCATGATGCGGAAGAGCTTGTCCATGACCTCCGACTCGCTCCAGAAGAAGCTCTGGAGGTCCTGCACCCACTCGAAGTAGCTCACGATCACGCCGCCGGCGTTGCAGAGGATGTCGGGGATGACGAAGACCTCGTGGCGGCGCTGGTCCAGGATCACGTCGGCCTCCGGCGTGGTCGGCCCGTTGGCCGCCTCGGCGAGGATGCGGCACTTCAACTGCGCGGCGTTGGTGCCGTTGATGACCCCGTCCACCGCGGCGGGGATCAGGATGTCGCAGGGCTGGACGAGCATTTCCTCGGGGTCAATCCGGTCCGCCTGGTCGAAGCCGGTGAGGTCGCCCCGCTTGTTCTGGTGGGCCTCGATGAGGCGCAGGTCAATGCCCTTGGGGTTGTAGTAGGCCGCGTAGGCGTCGGAGATGCCGGTGATGGTGACGCCGCTCTTGAACGCCAGGTTGGCCGCGGCGATGGAGCCGACGTTGCCGAAGCCCTGGACGATGGCCGTGCAGCCGCCGGGCTTGATCTTGAGCGTGTCGAGCGCGCGCTCGACCAGGAA
>CAXTFX010000275.1:0-6300 GCA_964243185.1 uncultured Chthoniobacterales bacterium | reverse complement strand
TCTGGTCGAAGACGCCGCCGTCGTCGAAGTGCCGGGGCTGCGCCTTGGCCCAGCCACCGAACACCGTGTCCACGGTGAACAGCTCGATCTTCGGGAACTTGTCGGCGTATCTGTCGGCCACGGCCTTCAAGCGCGGGCGGTAGAAGTTCTTGGCGACGATCTCCTGGCCCTCGGGGCTGTAGAGATATTTCAGGTAGGCTTCCGCGACGGCGCGGGTCTTGCGCTGGTCAACCACCTTGTCCACGACGCTGACCGGCGGCTCGGCCAGGATGGAGACGCTGGGCACGACGATTTCGAGCTTGTCCGCCCCGAACTCCTTGAGGCTCAGGAACGCCTCGTTCTCCCAGGCCAGCAGCACGTCGCCCTGGCCGCGCTGGGCGAAGGTGACCGTCGAGCCACGCGCGCCGGAGTCCAGGACCGGCACGTTTTTGTAAAGGGTCGTGACGAAGTCCTGCGCTTTCCTCTCGTCGCCACCGTTCTTCTTCAACGCGTAGCCCCACGCGGCCAGGTAGTTCCAGCGCGCCCCGCCGGAGGTCTTCGGGTTGGCCGTGATCACGGAGACGCTAGGTTTGACCAGGTCACCCCAGTCCTTGATCCCCTTCGGGTTCCCTTTGCGGACCACGAAAACGACGGTGGACGTGTAGGGAGAAGCGTTGTCGGGCAGCCGCTTCTGCCAGTCGGCGGGCACCAGGCCGCCATTTTTGACCAGGGCGTCAACGTCCGCGCCGAGGGCCAGCGTGACCACGTCGGCGCCGAGGCCGTCAATGACCGCGCGGGCCTGCTTGCCGCTGCCGCCGTGGCTCTGGTCCACCGTGACCTTCTGGCCGCCGTGCTCGGCGGCCCACTTCTTGGCGAAGGCGGCGTTGAAGTCCACGTAGAGTTCGCGGGTCGGGTCGTAGGAGACGTTGAGCAGCTTGACGTCCGGTCCTTGGGCCCGGGCCGCGGGGGCGGTGAACGTCCCGAGCAGCAGGGAGGCGCCGGAGAGGAGGGCGAGGGTGGTTTTGAGCGGGGACATGGGGTGGTTTGGGGGTTCGGGTTCGGGCCGGGCGGTTTGGGTGTGGATAAAAATTCAGATCTCGTAGGAGAGGGCTTGTTCCAGCACTCCGACGGGGGACGGCGGGGCGGGGAGATCGGCGGACGGGGGAACCCAGCGGCGGGGAACCTTGCCCCGGCCGGGGGGCGCGTCGGGCAGGAGGGCGGCGAGCTCCGGCGGGCCGGCGAAGGGCGAGGCCAGCTTGTCGCGGCGCAACTTCCGCAGGGTGATCGTGACCACGTCGCCCAGGGTGTAGCGGTCCAGGATGGCGGCGATGGCGTTACGCACGTCCAGCATCAGCATCCGCAGCCCGCAGTGCGCCTCGTCGGGGCAGGAGCAGGGCGCGTAGGCCATCTGGGAAACGCAACGGATCGGGGCCAGCGGCCCGTCAATGAGCCGGACGACCTCGCCGAAGGGAATCCCCCCCGCCGGCCGCCCCAGCGTGTAGCCGCCGCGCGGGCCCCGGGTCCCCGTGACCAGACCGGCCGCGCGCAGTTGGCCGAGGATCTGTTCGAGGAACTTGGCGGGGATCTTTTCGCGGCGGGACAACTCCGAGAGGGAGAGCAGCGGCCGGCCGAGCTCGGCGGCGACGCCCAGGTCAATGAGGGCGCGCAAAGCGTATTCACCGCGCTTGGAGAGCTTCATCGGGGGAAGTCACAAAATGTTTTCCGACTCGTTCAGTCGGGATTTGACAAAATCCTACAAAGCCCATAGAACTTTGCAAAAGAAATTTTCGCCGCCCGTTCCCCCGGCCGGCCGAACCCGACCGATCCCACCCGAAGCCAACCGTCCGACATGAAAGCCTCCCACCTCCTCGCCGGCCTGCTCGGCCTGGCCCTCGCCGCGGGCGCGGCTCCGGCCGGCCGCCTCCGCGGCGCCGACCCGGCGAAGACGTTGCGCGTGGGCTTCCAGAAGTCCGGCGCGTTCCTGCTCGTCAAGAACGAGGGCGCGCTGGAGCGGAAGCTCGCTCCGCTCGGCTACGCCGTGGAGTGGAAGGAGTTCCCCTCCGGCCCGCCGATCTTCGAGGCGCTCAACGGCAACGGCATCGACCTGGGCCACTCCGGGGACGCGCCGGTAGTCTTCGCGCAGGCCAGCGGCGTGCCCTTCGCGCTGCTGGGCATCACCGACGCCAGCCCGGAGAGCGCCGGCATCGTCGTGCCGAAGGGTTCGCCGCTGAAGACGTTAGCCGACCTCAAGGGCCGGCGGGTGGCGTTCGCCAAGGGATCCTCCGCGCACTACCACCTGGCGCGGGCGCTGGCCGCGGCGGGATTGACGTTCGCCGACGTCACCCCGGCCTACCTCCAGCCGCCCGACGCCCGGGCCGCCCTCCAGAGCGGCAACGTGGATGCCTGGGTCATCTGGGACCCGTTCTTCGCCGCCGCGGAGGTGGACGCCGAGGCGCGCACGCTGGTGAACGGCAAGGGGTTGACCGCCCACCGGGAGTTCTACTTCGCCCGGCGGGACTGGCTGGAAAAGAACGGGGCCACGGTGGTGCCGGCGGTGTTCGAGGCGCTGAACGAATCCGGCCAGAAGGCGCTGGCCGACCACAAAGCGGTGGCCGCCTTCCTCGCCCCGAAGCTGGGCATCTCCCAGGCCGTGTTGGAACGCTCTGAGAACCGCAAGCGCCGCTACGGCGCGCTGCCCGTCACGGCGGAGGTCATCGCCGAGCAGCAGGGGGTCGCGGACACGTTCTTCAAGCTCGGGCTGATCCCGAAGGCGCTCGACGTGAGCCAAGTCGTTTATCAGGCCGCGAAGTAACCCGCCGCTATAATTGCCCACGAAACGCACGAAAAGACACGAAAAGCGGGACGGATTTTCTTCTCGTTTCGCGTTCTTTCGGGTGTTTCGTGGGCCAACCCTAATCTGCCATGAAACTCTTCTGGTTCCTGCCCACGCACGGCGACGGCCGCTACCTCGGCACCACGGAAGGCGGGCGCGTGCTCGACCTGCCGTATCTCCAACAGGTCGCCGGGGCCATTGACTCCCTCGGCTTTCACGGGGCGCTCCTGCCCACGGGGCGCTCCTGCGAGGACGCCTGGGTGACGGCCTCGGCGCTCATCGGGGCGACGCGGCGGATGCGCTTCCTGGTCGCGGTGCGGCCCGGACTCGTGGCGCCCAGCCTGGCGGCGCGCATGACGGCCACCTTTGACCGGCTCTCCGGCGGGCGGCTGCTCATCAACGTCGTCACCGGCGGCGACCCGGTGGAACTCGCCGGCGACGGCGTGTTCCACTCGCACGACGAACGTTACGAGGTCACGGACGAATTCCTGCACGTCTGGCGCGGGCTGCTGGCCGGCGGGGACGTGGTGAACTTCGCCGGCGAACACCTGCGCGTCGAGGGCGCGCGGACCCTGTTCCCCACGTTGCAGCGGCCCTATCCCGCGCTGTATTTCGGCGGCTCCTCGCCCGCGGGCATCGAGGTCGCCGCCCGGCACGTGGACCATTACCTGACCTGGGGCGAGCCGCCCGCCGCGGTGGCGGAGAAGATCGCCACCGTCCGCGCCGCGGCGCAGCGGCACGGGCGGAAGTTGCGGTTCGGCATCCGTCTGCACCTGATCGTGCGCGAAACGGAGGAGGAAGCCTGGGCCGACGCCGACCGGCTGATCTCCCGGTTGACGGACAAGACCGTGGCCACCGCGCAGGCGACGCTCGACCGGCAGGACTCCCAGGGCCAGAAGCGGATGCTCGGCCTCCAGGGGACCCGCGGCGCGGACCGTTCCCGCGCGGCGCTGACCGTTTCCCCGAACCTGTGGGCCGGCGTCGGCCTGGTGCGCGGCGGGGCGGGCACGGCCCTGGTCGGCAGCGCGGACAACGTGGCGGCCCGGATGCGGGAATACGCCGAGGTCGGCATAGAGACGTTCATCCTCTCCGGCTATCCGCACCTGGAGGAAGCCTACCGCTGCGCCGAACTCCTGTTCCCGCGCCTGCCGTTGACCCACGACGAGCCGGACGGGGCGGCAACGCCACGGCGGCCAACCAACAAGGGCGAAACCATCGCCAACGAATACGTGCCCCGCACCAACGGGGCGGCGCTGGCTGACCCGCACGCGCATTGAAAACCGCCCGTTACCACCCGGCGGCGGAGGTAGGGCGGGTTATCCCTAACCCGCCGCTGGTGGGCACTAACGACACGCGCCCGGCGGCGGCCTAGGGATGGGCCGCCCTACCTTCGCCGCCGCAATTTAGTGATCCTGTTCACGTTATTGACTGCCTGATGAAGCCTTTCCTTCACCGCCTCACCCCCTGGCTCGTGCCCCTGGCGCTCATCGTCGCGTGGCAGCTTTCCGTGCGCCACGGCCTCGTTTCCGGCCGAGTCCTGCCCGCCCCGGCGGACGTGTGGGCCGCCGGGGTCCGGCTGTGCGTCAGCGGGGAACTGCCCAAACACCTCGCCGAGAGCGGCCGGCGCGCCCTGACCGGGCTGCTCCTCGGCGGCTCGCTCGGGCTGGCCTTCGGGTTTCTCAACGGGCTGTCCGCGTGGGCGAACCGACTCTTCGATTCCTCCATCCAGATGCTCCGCAACGTGCCGCACCTCGCGCTCATCCCGCTGGTGATCCTCTGGTTCGGCATCGGGGAGAAGGCGAAAGGCTTTCTCATCGTGACCGGGGTGCTGTTCCCCATCTACGTCAACACGCTGCACGGCATCCGCTCCATTGACCCGAAGCTCATTGAGATGGGCCGCGTCTATGGCCTGGGGCGCTGGGGGTTGTTCCGCCACATCATCCTGCCCGGGGCGCTGCCCTCCATCCTCGTCGGCCTGCGTTACGCCCTGGGCATCATGTGGCTGACCCTGATCGTGGCCGAGACCATCGCCAGCGACGACGGCATCGGCTTCATGACCATGAACGCGCGGGACTTCCTGCAAACCGACGTCGTCCTGCTGGGCATCCTGCTCTACGCCGGGCTGGGCAAGCTGGCCGACGTGATCGCCCGCGGCCTGGAACGCTGGCTCCTGCGCTGGAACCCGGTTTACCGCCACGCCTGAGTTCGGGGGAAATGGCCCGCGAAACACGCGAAAAGACGCAAAAGGAAAAAGGCAAAGAAGAAAATCCCTTTTGTTTCCCCGCCTTTCTTTCGCGTCTTTTCGCGTGTTTCGCGGGCACTCCCTTCTCATCACCAACCCACCTAAACCCATGAGCGCGCTCGCCGAACAACCCGCCTTTTTCAAGTCCACCCCCGCCGCGGCGCGGCCCCGTCCCGCTTCCGTCCCCTCCGCCGTCGCGGCGGCGCCACCGCTGGTCCAGGCGCGGGGGGTGCGTAAGAGCTTTGGCGGCAAGACGGTCATCACCGGAGTGGACCTCGACCTCGGCGCCGGGGAGATCGTCGCCATCGTCGGGCGCAGCGGGTGCGGCAAGTCCACCCTGCTGCGTTTGCTGGCCGGCCTGGAAGGGGCCTCGGGGGGGGACATCCTCCGGGCCGGCCAGCGTCTGACGGGGCTGAACCGCACCGCCCGGCTCATGTTCCAGGACGCCAACCTGCTGCCCTGGCGCACGGTGCTGGCCAACGTGGTCCTCGCCGCTCCCGCGGGGCCGGACCGCGAACGGATCGCCCGGCAGGCGCTCTCGCAGGTCGGGCTGCTCGACCGCGCCGACGAGTGGCCGGCCGTGCTCTCCGGCGGCCAGCGCCAGCGCGTCGCCCTCGCCCGCGCCCTGGCCAGCGGGGCGCCGCTGCTGTTCCTGGACGAGCCGCTCGGCGCCCTGGACGCCCTGACCAAGATCGAGATGCAGGCCCTCATCGAGCGCGTCTGGCGGGAGCGCGGCTTCGGCGCGTTGCTCATCACGCACGACGTGGAGGAGGCCATCGCCCTGGGCGACCGCGTGCTGGTCATGGAAGCGGGCCGCTTCGTGCTCGAGCTCGCCGTCGGCCTGCCCCGGCCGCGCCGCCGCTCGGACCCGGAGTTCCTGGCCCTCAAGGAACGGGCGCTCGCCCGGGTGCTACAGACCGAAGCTGCCGCCCCCGCCGCCGCGTGAGGGCCGAGACGCGATTCCCTTGCCGCCCATGCCCAACGAAACCCTCACCCCCTTCGAGCCGTTCTACGAGGTCGCCATCGTCGGCGCCGGCTTCAGCGGCAGCCTGACGGCCGTTCACCTGCTGGCCGGGGAAGGCGGGGAGCACCCCCCGCCGCGCAGCGTCGCGCTGATCGAAAAGGAGCCGGCGCAGTTCGGGCGCGGGGTCGCCTACGGCACGCCCTGTCCGCGGCACCTGCTCAACGTGCCGGCGGGCAGGATGGGCGCGTTCCCGGACCGGCCGGAGGGTTTCCTGGAATGGCT
>CAXTFX010000274.1:0-6318 GCA_964243185.1 uncultured Chthoniobacterales bacterium | reverse complement strand
CGCCGGGGGCGCGGGCACGCACCTGGCCGGGGCGCGGTTCCGGCTGGTCGGCGAACAGCCGGCGGGTCCCGCGCGCGCCGGGCTGCGGCTCGCCGGGCCGGGGGAGGCCGCGCGCATCTTCACGGGCGCGCCGGTGCCGGGAGGGACCGGCGCGGTGGTCATGCAGGAGGACGTGGAGGTGGACGCGCCGACGGGGGAGATCGTCCTGCGCGGGCCGGTGGCGGCCGGGGAGTTCATCCGGCGCGCGGGCGGGGACCTCGCGCGCGGGCAGCGGGTCCTCGCGCCGGGCGAGCCGCTGACGGCGGCGGGGCTGGCGCTGTTGGCTTCCCAAGGCTGGGCGGACGTGGAGGTCGGCCGCCGGCCGCGCGTGACGGTGCTGACGACGGGCGACGAGTTGCGCCACCCCAGGGATGGGCGCGGACCAACCCTCTTGCCGGGGGAAATTTACGAGAGCAACGGCGTCCTGCTCGCCGCGCTGGCGGGCGGGATCGTCGGGGAGGAAAACGTCCGCTGCCGCCACGCGCCGGACGCCCCGGCGGCGCTGGACGCGGCGCTGCGAGGGGCGTTGGCGGAGTCGGCGGTCGTCGTGGTCGCGGGGGGCATGTCGGTCGGCGAGCGCGACCTGGTGCGCGGGCGCCTAGCGGCGCTCGGGGTCCCGCTGGACCTCTGGCGCGTGCGGGTGCGGCCCGGCAAGCCGTTCGCCTACGGCCGCGCGCCGGGGGAGAACGGCGCGCACGTCTTCGGACTGCCGGGCAACCCGGTGTCGGCGTTCGTGACGTTCCTGCTGTTCGTCCGCCCGGCGCTCCGGCGGCTGATGGGCGCGGGGGACGGGTTCCTCGCCCTGCCCGGGTTCCCGGCCACGGCCGCCGCGGCGCTGTCCAACGCGGGCACCGACCGGCCCCATTATCTCCGCGGCACGTTGGACGACGCCGGCCGGTTCCAACCCGCGGGCCCGCAGGAGTCCCACGCGCTGTTCGCCCTGAGCCGCAGCCGCGTGCTGGTGCGCCTGGAGGCGGGCGAGGCGGTCCCGGCCGGCGCGCCGGTGCGCGCCCTGGTCTGGGAAGTCTGAACCCCGCCCGGCGCGGGGCCGCCGGAACTATGACGTTGCCCTGAAGGTTAATCGGGTTAACTAATGCGCCCGCCCGACTCGCCATGAGCATTCGCTTCCTCCAGCCCCGGCCGGGCGCCCCGAGCGGGGACTTCGACCCGGACGCCCCGCCCCGCGCGGTGGCCTCGGAGCTGGCGGACATCCTGCTCGTCCTGCAACGCCGCTTCCTGGTCCGGCTCTCCCGGGAGCTGGCCCCGGGCGGGATCTCGTTCGCACAATTCTTTTTGCTCGACGCCCTGGCCACGGATAAAACGCTCACCATGAGCGAAATCGCCGCCCGCATGGGCAACACCACCGCCGCCGCCACCGGGTTGGTGGACCGGCTGGAGATCCTCGGCCACGTCGCGCGTGCCCACGCCACGGACGACCGGCGCAAGGTCCGCGTGTGCGCCACGGCCACGGGCGGCGCCCTCGTCGAGCGCATCCGCGAGGACATGATCAACAACCTGCGCGCGATGATGACCTACCTCGACGCCGACGAACAACGCGCTTGGCTAGGCATCTACCGTAAGATTCACGCCGTCTGCGCGGACCAGAACGAGGCCAACTGACCCTCCCCTCCCTTTTCCACGAACCCATGAAGACCGCCCCTCGCCGCCGCGCCCTCGTCTCGACCGCGACCGCCGCCCTGTTCCTGCTGACCACGACCGGCCCCGCCCCCGCCGGCGTGGAGCCCGCCCGCCCCGCCGGCCGGCCACCGGAGCCGCTGGCGGAGTTCGACCGCCAGAAGCTGCGCCACCTGACGCTGGACGACGCCATCGAGCTCGCCGTGCGGCGCAACCCGAACGTCCTCGCCGCCCTGCAAACCATCCAGAACGCCAAGGGCGCCTACCTCACCGCCCGCGCCGGCGCCCTGCCGCAGCTCACCGGCAGCGCCTCCTATTCGCAGACGGACAAAGGGCTCAACGAGAGCTTCAGCAGCAGCAACGGCGGCCGAACGGCCACGGACCCTGATCCCGTCAGCGGACGACTCTTCGACGCCCAAGGCAACCGCATCAACTCGTCCGCCGTGGACCAGAACGGCAACCCGGTTCCCTTCAACTTCGTCACGGCCCTCAACCAGTCCCTTCTGGGCACGGGAGGCACCGGCGGTGGCACCGGCGGCACCGGCACGGCCGTCGGCAACAACACCGGCGGGGCCTTGTCCTCGCTCTTCGGCGCCAGCAGCGGCAGCTCCACGCAGAACAAATCCTACCAGATCCAGCTCCAGGTCACGCAGAACATCTACAGCGGCGGGCGCATCTCCGCGCAGGTCCGCGCCGCGCAGCTCAACGAGGGCAACGCCTACTACAACCTGCGCGAGGTCGTTGACCAGACCATCCTCAACGTCCGCACGGGCTTCCTCAACGTTCTCCTCGGCCGGGAGCTGATCCGGGTGCAGGAGGAAAGCATCCGCCTGTTGGAAAATCAGTTGCAGGACCAGCGCAACCGCTTTGCCGCCGGCACCGTGCCGCAGTTCAACGTCCTCCAGGCCGAAACCCAGTTGGGCAACCAGACCCCGCTGGCCGACCAGGCGCGCAACAACTTCGCCCTCCAAAAGCTGCAGTTGGCTCGGCTCATCGGCGTGGATTCCGCGCCCGTCGGCGGCCGGATCGCGGACTTCGACCTCGTCGGCGAGCTGGCCTACGAGCCGCGCACCTTCAACGTGGAGCGCGCGGTCAAGGCGGCGCTGGAAAACCGCAGCATCCTCAAGCAGCGCCGCCAGGAGGTGCAGATCCAGCAGGAACAGATCCGCGTGGAGCTGGCCGGGTATTACCCGCAGGTGCAGGCCGACGTAGGCGTCCAACAACGCTCCTCCCGGGTGGAAACGCTCGGCGACCCGGTCAACGGCTGGTTCCTGGGGGCCACGGCGACCTGGAACATCTTCGACGGCCTGAGCGCCTACGGCCGTTACAAGCAGGCCCGGGCCAACCGCAACACGGCCATGATCACCTACGACGACGCCGTGCGGCAGATCACCCTGGACGTGCAGAACGCCATCCTGTCCCTGCGATTAGCCAAGGACACGGTCAACAGCCAGACCAAAAACGTCGCCACCGCCTCCGAGTCCGTCCGCCTCGCCTCGGCCCGGCTCTCGGCCGGCGCGGGCGTGCAGCTCGACGTGCTCAACGCCCAGACCCAGTTGACCACGGCCGAGAGCAACCTGGCGCAGGCCAAGTTCAACTACAACGTCGCCCTGGCCACGCTCGACCAGGCCACCGGGACCTCCACGGTTTACCAGGACAACGTCACCGACCCGACCACCCGCCGCGGCTTCGCCAAGGTGCCGATCTCCGACCGCGGCACGCCGCGGACGGTCACGCGCGGGGAGACCACCTCCAGTGTTCGGGCTAGCCAGAGCGCCCAACGGCGCGCGGAGGGCAAGCCCGAGAAGCCTAAGATTGACGCCGAGGAAGCCGGCCGCCCCCGCCCCGCGCTGGCGCACCCGGTGGACCCGAACGTCAAACGGCAAATCCCGAGCGCGCTGCCGACGGAGACCTTCAACCCGTAACGACGGGCCTCGGACGCGGGTCGCCTTGACAGACAGCCCCGGCCGGGGCTGCGTCAAGCAGCGAAGCGCCCCAAAATCGGCCCCAGCCGCGCCACCGTCTCCGCCGGCCAGAGCTGGCGGTCGGTGACGAGGGCGAAATCCAGCGCCCGGTGCTCCGGCCAGTCCGCGCCGGGCGGGATCTGCGGGATGACCCGCGCCAGGAGCTGTTTGGCCGTGTCCGCGTTGGCGAGCAGGTGGCCCAGCACGGCGGCGACGTTGACGGCTTCCACCTCCACCTTCCAGCAGTCGTAATCCGTCACGAACGCCACGCTGGCAAAAGCCATCTCGGCTTCCCGCGCCAGCTTGGCCTCGGGCAGGTTGGTCATCCCGATCACGTCCCAGCCGAAGTGCCGGTGGAACTCGCTCTCCGCGCGAGTCGAGAACGCCGGGCCGTCCATGTTGACGTAGGTGCCGCCGTCCTGCACCGGCCGGCCGAGCGCGCGGGCGGCCTCCGCGACCAACCCGCGCAGCGGGGCGCTGGTCGGGTCGCCGAAGCCGACGTGGGCGACGATGCCGTTCCCGAAAAAAGTGTGCTCCCCGCGCCGGCTGGTCCGGTCGAAGAACTGGTCGGGCAACACGAGGCAACGCGGGGGCAGTTCCTCCTTCAAGCTCCCGACCGCGCCCACCGAGAGCAGGTAGCGCACGCCCAGGCTCCGCAACGCCCAGACGTTGGCCCGGTGCGGGATCTCCGTCGGCAGCAGCCGGTGGCCGCGCCCGTGCCGGGGCAGGAAGAACACGTCCCGGCCCGCCAGCCTCCCGGCGACTAGCGCGTCGCTCGGCGGGCCGAAGGGCGTTTCGAGGGCGACCTCGCGGACGTTTTCCAATCCTTCCATCTGGTAAAGGCCGCTGCCGCCGATGATGCCGACGGCGGTGGCTGGGGATGGGTCGGCGGGGGAAATCGGCATGGGCGGGCGAGCGGAGGTTTGCGTGCGGGTGAGGCGGCGTTAAACTTGCTACCGTGTTTTACGGGGCAACATCGGCTCGGGCGGGCCATCCGGCCGCGCCGGGACAAATCCGGCGCTACCGGACGGCGACGACCCGCGTATTAGTCCTCATCTTCATGGGTTACTTCCTCCGTCCGGCTCCCTCCCGCGTCTTCGCCCAGGCGTCGCCGCCCTCGCCCGCCGTCACCACGGCGGCCGACGACGACCGGGAGATTCTTCTGCACGGCGGGGAGGACCTCCCGGCCCGCCAGGCCGCCGCGGCCCGGCTCGTCGCCGCGCGCGCCGAGCGGGAACTGACGGCCTGCCTCGCCGCGGAGGACCCGCTGGTTATCCAGCTCGCCGCCGGCGGACTCTGGGAAATCTGGATGAACGAGGCTGGCCCCGCCGCGCGCAAACGCCTGGACGCCGGCAACGAGGCCCTGGGCCGGGGTGACTTCGACGAGGCGGCCGAGGTTTTTACCGGGCTGTCCCGCGATTTCCCCGACTGGGCGGAGGCGCGCAACAAGCTGGCCACGGTCCTCTACCTCCAGGGTCGTCCGGCCGAGAGCATCCGGCTCTGCGAGGAGGTCCTGCGCCAGAAGCCCGATCACTTCGGCGCCTGGAACGGGCTGACCCTCTGCGCGGTGCAGGTCGAGGACTGGGTGCTGGCGCTGAAAGGCGCGCGCGCGTCCGTGCGAATCCAGCCGGGCTCCGCCTACAACCGGCAACTGCTCAAGTTGATTGAAGGCCGCGTGCCGCAGGCGTAAGGGTTCCCCGATGTCGTCCCGGTCCATCGCCGCCGCGTTGGGTCTCGGTCTGTGCCTCGCCCCCGCGCTCCTCCGGGGGCAGGCGGCAGCGCCGGGGCCGGTCGTGGCCGTGCCGACCGCCCCCCGGGTCCCGCCGGTCCCGCCGACCGCCGGCGTGCCGGCTCTGAACCAGGTGGTGCTGGAGCAGATCGAGACCATGCCGCGGCTGGGCGGCTACGCGGCCTCGCACGTCGCCACCGTCAACCTGGCCGGGGCCGTGCGGCTCGACGCGGCCGGCCGGTTCGCCGTGGACCCCGCCGGGGCGCAACCGAGCTACTGCTCGGGGGCGACCTACCTCGTTTTCATGAAAACGGTCGCCGCCCTGCGCGCCACGAACCGCCTACCGGGCGTGGACGGCCGCGCGTTGGGGGCCCTGCTCGTGCACGGCCAGCGGGACGGCGAGGGCGTCTGGGGCCGGTGGAACGCCAACGGTCCCGGCACGGCCCGGCTGTTCAACGAGCTGCGGCTCGGGCGGAACTTTTCCCGGATCGAGGAGGCGCAGGCGGGCGATTTCATGAAGGTGTTCTGGACGGCCGCCGTCGGGAAAAAGGAGCACGGCCACTCCGTCATCTTCCTCGGCCGCAGCCACACCCCGGACGGCGCCGAGCTCGTGCGCTTCTGGTCGAGCAACCAGGGGCTTGGCTACGGGGAGAAGTTGGTGCCGCGGGCCAAGATCGCCCACGCCATCTTCTCGCGCCTGGAGCGGCCGGAGAACCTCGCCGGGGCGGCCAACCTGTCGCCGGCCACCGACGAATATCTCGCCAGCCTGCTGACGCGGGAATCCAGCGCCACCGAGGCCGGGGAAAAGTGCGCGGGGCGCCCGGCCCGCCCCCCCCGGGGGGCGGGGCGGGCCCGACCTTCGTGCCGGCGCCCGGGCTGGTCGGGTCGTCCGACGTCCGCGCGGGCCTGCTGCGGGACCCGGCCATGGGGTCCATCGCCCACGAGTGGCAG
>CAXTFX010000273.1:0-6320 GCA_964243185.1 uncultured Chthoniobacterales bacterium | reverse complement strand
GTCGCCCGCGGCTACCGCGCCGACAAGCTCCACGGCGACATGACCCAGGCCATGCGCGAGCGCGTCCTGGCCCGCTTCAAGCGCCGGCAGGTCGAGTTCCTGGTCGCCACCGACGTGGCCGCCCGCGGGCTGGACGTGGACGACGTGGAGGTCGTCTTCAACTACGACCTGCCCCACGACGGCGAAGACTACGTCCACCGCATCGGCCGCACCGGCCGGGCCGGGCGCGCGGGCCGGGCGATCACGTTCGTCACGGGCCGGGACGTTTACAAGCTCCAGCACATCCAGCGTTTCACGAAGAGCCGCATCCGCCGCGAGCGCGTCCCGACGCTCGACGAGGTGGAGGAGCGCCGGGCCGAGGCCCTGTTCGAGCGCCTGCGCGAGACGCTCGACGGGGGCAACTACCAGCGGCACGACGCCGCGCTCGACCGCCTCCTAGAAAACGGCCACGCGCCGACGGACATCGCCTCCGCGCTGATCCATCTGCTGGGCTCCGCCGACGGCGCCAAACCCCAAGGCCCGAACGCCAAGGGGGAACGGGCCGACCGCCCCACCCCGCCGCCACCCGCGGTCCGCGGTCCGCAGTCCCCCGCCGACCCGGCGGCCCCGATGCCCGCCCGGCCGGAGCGGGAAAAGGATTTCGCGGACCAGCCGCCGTCCGGCTTCGAGCGCGACCGCGAGCGGCCCCCACGCCCGGACGCAGCGCCCTTCCGCCGCGAACCGCCCCGCGGGCGCGACCGCGACCGGACCGAGGGCGGCCTGCCCCCCGCCCGCTCGCACGAGGCAGGCATGGTGCGCCTGGTCTTCAACGTCGGCGAACAGCACGAGATCGGCCCGGGCGACATCGTCGGCGTCATCGCCGGGGTGACGCGCCGCCCGAAGGAGATCATCGGCGCCATTCACATCCTGCCCCGGCAGAGCCTGGTGGACGTGGCCCGCGACGAGCACGAGGAGGTGTTGGAAAAGCTCAACGGCATCCGTTTCAAGGGCCGCAAGCTCGCCGTGGACGTGGCGCGGGAGCGGGCCTGACCGTGGAAGGCGTTTTCTCTACGCCACCGCGGCCCGCACGGCGTCCCGCAGCCGTCCCAGCTCCTCCGGGTCGGCGAGGCGGCGGCCCTCGGCGTCCGTCAGGTAAAAGCTGTCAATGGCCCCGCCCTTCTCCGTGGCGACGCGGGAGAGCGCCACGCGCACGTCGGCGCGGTTGAGCGCGGCGAGCAGGTCGTGGAGCAGCCCCATGCGGTCGGCCGTCTGCACCTCCAGCAGCGTGTAGCGGCTGGCGGGCGCGTCGCGGGTCACGATGCGCGTCGGGAACACGATCTCCGGGGCCTGCGGCCGGCGGCTGGTCGCCACGCCGGAGCACAGGGGCGCCTGGGCGCGCCGCCGGGCTTTCTGGAGCAACGGCGCGAAGTCGAAGTCTTCCTCCGCCAGCGCCGCGGCCAGGGTCCGCTCCACCTGGGCGAAGTCCCGCGGGTCGGTCACGGCCCGGCGCCGGCCGTCGCATACGCGCAACACGTTCAGGGCCAGCTCGTCGCCCCGCTCGAAAGCGTCGGCGCTGAGGATGTTGAGCCCCGCGGCGGCGAAGGAGCCCGCGATGCGCGTCAGCCCGCTGCGCCGCCGCCAGCCGGCGAAGACCGCCTCGGTGTGCCCGCGGCCCGGCTGCGGCGTCCAGCTCACGGCGAAGTTCAGCGCGTCCCGCGGCTCCCCGCCGTTCGTTTGCCGGGCGAAAAAGCGGCGCAGGAGTTGGAGGTGCTCGGCCACCGCGTCCGCGTTGAAGCTCTCGAAATACCGCTCGGGCATGAACCCGAAGTGCGCCCCGACCTCGTCCTCCCAGCTCGCCCCAAGCCGGGTTTTCACGGCCACCCGCCGCACCTCCCGCTGCTGGAGCGAGCGGCGGTATTCCTCCGCGCCCCCCGCCAGCCAGCGGGCGGTGCGGCGGTGGAGCTGCCAGACCAGGGACTCCTTCCAGTCGCTCCAACCCTCGTCGGAGGTGCCCTGACCGTCGGCCAGGGTCAGGAGCATGAGCGCGTCGAGGTTGACGCGATTCTTCACGATCTCGGTGAATTCCGCCACCGTGTCCGGGTCCTCCAGGTTGCGGGTCTGCGCCGTCTGCGACAGCGTCATGTGGTGGTCCACGAGCAGGATCAGCTCCCGGCGCCGCTCCGGGGCCAACTGGAGGCGCGCCGCCGCCTTTTGCGCAAAAAAGGCCGAGGCCTCCGCGTGCTGCCGCGCGCTGGTGGCCTTGCCCGTGTCGTGCAACAGGATGGCCAGGTAGAGCACGGCCGGGTCCGCCAACCCGTCGAAGAGCTTGCGGTAATCGCCGAAGCGCTCCGCGCTCGCCGGGTCGTTGACCAGGGCGTCCAGCTTTTCGAGGCACACCAGCGTGTGCTCGTCCGCCGTGTAGCGGTGGGAGAACTCGTGCTGGACGAGGCAGGTTAACCCGCCGAACTCCGGCAGGAAACGGCCCAGCAGGTTCACCTCGTGCATCTGCCGCAGGACCCGCGCGACCTGCCCGCGGCAGGACAGGATGCCGAAGAAGATCTCCCGCGCCGCCCGGGCGTAGGTGAACGTCCGGTCCACCAGGCGCACGCGCCGGCGGATGAGCTGGGCCAGCTCCGGGGACAGGATCAGCCCGCGCTCCTGGAGGTGGGCGAACGCGCGCAGCAGCCGGAAGGGGTCCTCGTCAAAGATCTCCCGGCGCTCCGCGTAGAGCAGCCCCTCGCGGGACAGGAACCCGTCGAAACGCTCCGGCAGCGCCGGCCGCCGCAGCAGCCGGCTGAACAGCCCCGGGGCCGGGTCCACGGCGTCCGCCTCCCGGCACAGACGCCCGAAGGCGTTGTCCGTGATGAGGTGCATGGCCCGGGTGTGCCGGTAGTAATCCTTCATGAACGCCTCCGAGCGCTTGAGGATGGTGCGGCCGGGGTAGGAGAAGCGGTCCGCGATCTGCCCCTGGAATGCCAGGGTCAGCGTCTCCAGGGCGCGGCCGTTGAGGTAGTGCAGCTCGGTGCGGACACGCAGCAGGAAGTCTTGCGCCCGGGCGAGCTCCCGGCGGTCGGCCTCCGAGATCAGCTTGTGCGCCACCAGGCTGGCGGGCGACGGCTCGCCGTGGACGAAATACGCGCTCCAGAACAGGTTGTGGTAGTCCCGCAGCCCGCCCGGTCCGGATTTCAGGTTCGGCTCTTGCACGAACACCGACTGGCCGAACTTCCGGTGCCGCTCCCCCTGGTCCTCCTGCCGCCAGCGCAGGTAGGCCGGGGCCTTGCCGCGGACGCACTGGCGCAGGAACCGCTCGCGGAACCCCTCCCACAGCCCGCCCGGCCCCACCAGGCGCCGGGCTTCCAGCAGGGCCGTTTTGCTCACGTTGTCCTTGTTGGCGTGGGCGATGCACTCGGCGACGGAGCGGGTGGCGTGGCCGACCTTGAAGCCCACGTCCCAGAGCAGGTAGAGCACCTGCTGGACGAGGTCGTCCGCCGCCGCCCGCGCCCGGCCGGCGGTCGGCAGGTCGTGGAGGAAGAGCAGGTCCACGTCGGAAAACGGGTTCAGCTCCCCCCGGCCGTAACCGCCGATGGCCAGGAGCGCGACCGGCGGCTCCGGGGCGTGGCCGTCCCGCTGCCGCGCCGCTTCCCAAGCGTGGGTAAAGAGCTGGCGCAAGAGGATATCCAGCAGCTCCACGCGCGCCCGGCAGATGTCCAGCCCCCCGCCGCCGGCCCGGTGTCGCAGGCGCAGGCGGTGTTCCTCGATCTTGAGGAACCGGCGGTAGGCCGGGAGCTGCTCCCCCGGCCGCAGCCCTTCCACCGCCGCAAGCTGGCGGCCGGCGTGGGCGAGGACTCGGTCGAGAACGGGCGGCGGCGGCGCGGCGGGCATGACTTCAACGGACGGTCGGAACGTGGACCTTACCGGACCGGCGGCCGGATGGCAAAGGGGCCGCGGGCGGACGCGCCCACCCGCGGCTCACGATGCGGACGGGATCAAGACCCGGCGAGGTAGCCTTGCAGGAGTTCTTCGTCCCCCTTGGCGCAGAGCAGGTAGGTGAACTCGCCCTGGGTCCAGGCGGCCGTCAGCCATTCGCCCTCCGGGGCGATCACCGGGGCCTCCCGCGTTCCCGGCGTCGGCAGGGCGGCGCGGTCCATGACCAGGAGATGGGTCAGCACGCCGTTCTTGCGTAAAAAACACAGCAGGGCCACCGGCCGGCCGCGGAAGCGCAGGATGCGGCAGCCCATGCCGGGCAGCCGCTCCAGGCCGGCCGGAACGAGGACGTCGGCGGGGGCGCCCTTGCGCCGCAGGTAGTCACGCATCCGGTCGGGGTCCTTCGTTTCCAACTCCAACGGCGGGGCGAGCCGGATGAAGGCGACCATCTCGGAGCGGAAATCCTCCAGCGGGGGTGCGGCGGCGAGGACGACGGTGGCGGGGGTGACGGTCGGGACGGGCGTCGGGCCGGGACCGGGAACGACGACGACGTTGGGCCGGCGCAGGTTGACGGTGGCCAGGAACGTCACCGCCGCCGCGGCCGTCCCGGCGAGGGCGGGCCACCACCAGGGCACGGTGGCGGTCGCGGCGCGCCGGGCGGGGGCGGGAACGGCCGGGGCGGCGGCGAGCAACCGCTCCCGGAGGCCGGCCGGCACGGGCAGGGCCGCCTCGAGCCGGGCGGACACGGCCGCGTCCGACGCCTGCTCGGCCGCCAGCCAGCGGGCCAGCTCCGGGTCCCGCCGCGCGAGGGCCAGGGCCTCGGCGACCAGCGGATCGTTCCCCGGGTCCCCGGCTGGGCCGGGCCGGTGGAGTTGGAGGAGGGCGCGCGCCCTAGCGGTGTCCATCACGGGCATCCTCCTTTCCAGGTTGCGTTTGGAACCGCGGCGCGGGGTGGCCGGCCGTGGCCCCAGGCAGCAGCAGGGCGCGGCGCAACTCCGTTTTGGCGCGGGAAAGGCGGGACATCACCGTGCCGAGGGGCACGTCGAGAATTTCGGCGATTTCCGCGTAGGTGTGGCCGGTCAGGTAAAATAAACTTAACGGGGCGCGGTGGTGTTCCGCCAGGCCCAGGAGCGCCCCCTGGACCGCGGCGAGGTCCAGCTCCCGGATCACGTCGGCCGAGGGCGCGGGCAGCTCGTCCAGGGTTTGCTCGTCCAACCCCACCTCCGCCCGCCGCTCGCCCCGGCGCCGGGCGCGCAGGAACTCGCGGTGCAGCGTGGTGAACAGCCACGTGCCCGCCCGGGCGGGGTCCCGCAACTGGTGGCCGCGCCGGGCCCAGATCAGGAAGGTCTGCTGGGTGAGGTCGGCCGCGTCCGCCTCCCGCCGGGTCAGGGAGAAGGCGAAGCGGTAGAGCGCGGCGTAGTGGCGCTCGACCACCTCTTCAAAGCTCGGGGGACCGGACACGGGTAAGCGGAATCGGGGCGAACCGGCGGGATGGCCGGTCGGGCGGACGGGGCGGCGGCGCGCGAAAAACGCGACGACGGGCCGGACGGCCCGGTCAGGGGGCGCCGTCCGGCCCGTCGGCACAAGGCGGTCCGCGGCGGGTTAACGCGGGGTGGAATCGAAGCTCTCCTGCGCTTCGGCCCGTTCCACCAGGGGGAACTCGTCCACGGGCAGGACGCGGGTGATGGTCACGCGGGCCACGGGCAGGGCGGGGTTGAAGTCCCAGGACTTCGGCGCGTCCGCATCCCCGCGGATGCCGGGGTGGGGCGTGGTGACGACGCCGTTCTCCGGGTCGCGCTGGTTGCCGGCGAGGGCGATGAGGAAGGGCTGGCGCTCGTTGTTGCGCTCGGTGCCCGCGTCGTAGGAAGTCAGGTCAAACGAGACGCTCTTCCCCACGCCGCCAAGACCATACAGGTTGAAGGCGTTGAAGCCCGAGAAGCCGTCGTTGGTGCGCACGAGCATGAAATACATCGAGAGCAGCGGGTGGTTGAGGTCCGTGGCGATGTAGAAGCTGCGCTCCTGACCCGGGAGCAGGCTGATGGCCGAGCGGGCGCTGCCGAACTCCAGGCCGAGGTTGGGCACGACGACCGCGGAGGAGGTCGGGCCGCTGTTACCCTCCTCCGCCAGCCGTTGCAGGAAGAACGAGGCGGGCTGGCCGACGGTGAAAAAGGCCGGCGCCTGCGCGTTGTGGGTGGCCGCGTAGGGCGGCGAGAAGATCTGGCCGGTGGTCAGGTTGGAGACCGTGACCCGGAAGGTGCGGTCGGAGCGCGGCGCCTGCGCCCGGGCGGCGGGCGCCGGGGCGGCGAGCGAGAAGGTGAAGGTGAGCGTGAGCGCGCCGAGCGCGGCGGCCACGGGACGGGGGAGCGGCGGAAGGTTCATGCGGGTGGGTAACGGTCTGATCGGGTGGAGGTGCCCCC
>CAXTFX010000272.1:0-6360 GCA_964243185.1 uncultured Chthoniobacterales bacterium | reverse complement strand
GCGTAGTGCAGGGCCGCCGAGAGGTGGAAGTTGAGCTGGTAGCCCAGGGTGAAGCCACCACCGAAGCGGTTGAGCGTCTCGTCAATGAGTCCGCCGGATTCCTCGTCGTGCTCGTAGAACAAGTCCGTGCCGACCGAGAAGTTACGCAGGAAGTTCCACGCCGCGTTCCAGCGCGCGTAGGAAACCTTGATGTAGTTGGAGGTCAGGCCCAGGTCGTTCTCGCGGCCCAGCGAGAGGCTGTGGACGAGGTAGGCGTTGACGCGGTTCTGGAGGGTGAGGCTGCCATACCACCCCGAGAGGTCCGAGCCGTCGCCGAAGCGGCCCGTGTCGTCGAAGGCGGCATACTGGTAGCCGGCGCGCGCGATGAGTCGCAGATACGGGTTAAACGTGATGTCGAAATACCCACCCACGGTGCCGCCGACGGAATCGTTCTGGAAGTTCCGGTTGTAGTCCGTGTAGGAGAACGTGGCCTCGGCGCCCACGAAGGTGCGCGGGGCGATGGCATAGACCGCGGAGCCGAAGACCTGCTCGGCCGAGCGGTCGAGGTAGTCGAAGCGGCCGTTGAGGGAGATGTAGTTGAAATGGTCGTAACCCAGGGTGAGCACCAGCGCGTTGAGGTCGGCCACGCCGGTGATGCCCACGGTGTTGGTGAACCGGGCGAAGTCGGTGACGTTGCTCAGGGTCGGGTTGTCCACCGGGTCCTGCCGGATGTCGAAGCGGTCGTGGATGTTGAAGCGGAACACGTCGGCCACGAACACGTCGAAGGAAACCTGGCTGCCGGGGGCGATGACGACGTTGGACTTGGTCGCGTCCGGGTGGCCGGCGTAGCGCACGTAGGCCAGGCCGAGGTCCGCCGCGAGGGTGTTCAACTTGGTGACGTTCCAGAGCGCGCCCACGTTGAATCCCGCACGCAGGAGCACGTCGTCAATCCGGTTCTTGTCCGAATAGTTGATGTTATCAATGTATTCGACCCCGGCGTTGGCCGAGAAGAGGAAGCGCACGGGGCCGGCGCGCAGGTTATAGTTCTGCTCCTCGACGGACGGCCGGCGCGCCTCGGCCACGTCCACCCCGGCGAGGGAATCGCGCATGAGCTCCTGGCCGCGCGCGGAGTTAACGCCGAGGCCGTTGAACGCCGCCGCCGTCGTCGTGCCCAGCAGGGTGGCGAGGGCGGCTACCTTCCAGCGGGGGCGGACCGCGGCGGGCATCGGGTTTGCTCTAGTAGAGGAGACGGGGAACGGCCGGGCCGTTTTCGCCAGCCCGGGAATCGGTGAAACGACGGCCGATTCGGGGTTGTGAGGGATTTCAATCATTTCGGAAATTTTGGGAGTTCCTCTACGTAAAGCGACTGTCATGCCGGTTTCCCCTTCGCTTGACAACATTTTTTTGTTAAACCTCCCGTGAAGATGCCCTTCCCTATTTCCCGGTGCCGCCGGCCCGCCGCCACGGCCGCCCTGGCCGTGCTGCTCCCCCTGGTCGGAGGGTTTGTCCTCCCCGGCGCGAACCATCCCGCCCAGGGCGCGAGCCTGGGGCTGGACCTGCGCGCCCCGGCTCAGGCCCACGCCCGGGCGCGGGAGCTCACCCAGGCGGCCTTCACCGCGCACGAACGGGGGGAATCCGCCCGTGCCCTGGCGCTGCTCGACGAGGCCGAGAAACTTTACCCGAACCAGGCTGACAGTTACAACCTGCGCGGGGCCGTCCACCTGCGGCGGGGGGATTACGCCCGCGCGGCCTCGGCCTTTTCCCGCGCCGCCGCGCTGGACCCGGACCTGTGGGCGGCGAAGTTCAACCTCGCCGACATCCCGTTCAAGCAGAAGAATTACGCGCAGGCCCGGGTGCTCTTCGACCGGCTGGTGGACGGGACGGACCGCTACAAGGCCACCGCCCGGTGGGAATTGGCCCAATACAAGGCCGGCCTGTGCTGTCTGCTCGCCGGCGACGAGGCCGGGGCCACCCGCCGACTCTCCCGGCTCGCCGCCACCGGCCCCACGCCCTCGGCGGCCGGTTTTCACGCGCAGGCGGCGCTGGCCTTCGCCAAGCGGGATGCCGCGACGGGCAACCGCCTCGTCCTCGCCGCGCAGGCCGCGTGCAAGCCGGCCGCTAACGCCCTCTATCTGCCTTCCCTCGCCGCGGCCGGCTGGGTCACGCCGGCGGCCGGGCCTCTCGGCGCCCCGGGTGCCTCAGCCGTGGCCGCGGTGAGCACCGGGCGGAGCGGGAACTCCCGCCTGACCTACCTGCCGGGCAACCTGCCGATCACGGAACCCGAGCTGCCCGGCGGGGCCGCGTCCGGTTCGCCCACGGGCAGCGCGCTCCTCGGCAGCGGCGGCCGGCCCGTGCCCGGTCCCACCCCGCTGGTCCTGCCCGCCGCCCGACCGATGTCCGAGCCCGCGCCGGTTCCCGAGGAAACCCCCGCCCCCGTCAGCCCCGCCGCGGCGGGACCCACGCCCACCCCGGCCGCGGACCTTTCCCCGGCTCCCGCGCCCGCCCCCGCCGACGCGGCGGCACCCCGGTCCTGAAGCCGCGGTGCCGGGAGGCGCGTGCCCGCGCCCGCGCCTCAGAGCACGCTGGTCACCACGTTGACCGCCAGCGCCAGCACCGCCGTGTTGAAGAAAAACGCCAGCACGCTGTGCGCCAGCGTCAGGCGGCGCATCGGCCGGCTGACGGCCGAGACGTCGCTCACCTGGAAGCACATGCCGATGACGAAGGAGTAGTAGGCGAAGTCCCAGTAGTCCGGCTGCCCCTCGTTGGGGAACTTCAGCCCGCCGGCAGCCTGGACGTGCGCGCGGCGGACGACGTCCTGGTAATAACGCCGGGCATAGTGCAGGGCGAAGGTCGTGTGCGTCAGGGACCAGGAGCAGAGGACGGCCACGGCGCTCGCCGCGGCGTGCCCCAGCTTGGCCAGGTGGGAAACTTCGTCGCCCTTGACGGTGGCGAGCGTCACGAGGTTAGCCCCCATACCCCCCACCGCGCAGAAGAGCACCAGCCCGAAGATGACCGTCCGGCTCAGGTCCTGCCGCCAGGCGTTGGCGTGGATGGAGTGCGGCGTCGCATAAATGATGGTCAACCACGCCAGGGCCAGCAGCGCGAGCACCCCGGCATCGTAGCCGACGACCAGCCGGGTTTCCCACCGCAGCGCGTTGGGGAGCAGAAATCCCGTGAGCACCCCGACCCCCAGGGCGATCCCGAACCGGACGTGGGAGTCGAGCGCGCGGACCCGGGTCGTGGCGTGCGCGATGGCGAGGGAAACCTTCATCGCGTGCGGCCCCGGTCGGGGCGGCTCCCTGCCTTCGGCCCCGGTGCGCCCCGCTTCATCGGATCGTCACCATCGTCCCCACCGGCACGTCCGCGTAGAGCTTGCGGGCGGAGGTCTCCGGCAGACGCACGCAGCCGTGACTGGCCGGGTAGCCCGGGAGCACCCCCTGGTGGAGCCCGACGGCGGAGCAGGACAGGCGCAGGAAGAAGGGCATGGCGGCGTTGTGGTAGAGGGTCGAGCGCCACATGGGATACTTCTGGGTGACGACGTAAACGCCCGGCGGCGTCGGCTTGTCCTTTTTCCCGCTGGAGATTTTTGTCGTGAAAACCTCCACCCCGTCCCGGCTGACGACGGCCCGTTGGGCGAGCAAGTCTACCACGATGGTCAGCCGGCCGGCGAGGCTGTCCGCCTTGACGCCGAGCAGGGTCTGCATGGCGGGCACGTCCGAGCGCATGGCGGCGAGGTCCAGCGGGCGGGTGCCCTTGGCCGTCGCGGCGTAGCGGTTGGCCCCGGCGGCGAGCAGGGTGGCGATGGTTTCGCAGCGCCCGGCCGCCGCCGCCAGCATCAGCGGCGTCGCGTTCCCCTCCCGCATGACCAGCGCGGCGTGGGAGCGCGGACCCACGGCCAGGGCGAGATCCGCCGGGGCGGGTTGCGGCACGGGGCTGTCCACCGGCACGCCCGCGCGCAGGAAGACGGCCGTGCGCTCGACGTCCCCGTTGGCCACCGCCATGAAGAACTCCGTGGGGGCCGGGGCGACCTGCTCCGTCTGGGTGTTGAAGAGCAGGGCTGCCCCCCGCGCGGGGGGCGCCAGGGCGAGAACGGCGAGCAGGGTGAAAGCAGGAGAGCACCGGGGCATGACAGAAAGTGGTCCGGGATTGGTTTTAGGGAAAGCCAGGCGGGGGGGTCAAGAAGATTTCGGCCGTTCGTCCCCGTTCGCAAGGCAGCAGGTGGCAGGCCAACGCCGCCGTTAAACCGGCGGGCAGAAGAAACGCGACACCGGCGGCTGGGCCTGGGAGATGGAGATGAGCGTTATCGGGGTTATGCCCCCAACGCGAACAAGGGATTCCCTGACCGCCGGCGATGGATTCGGCTACGTATTGAAGGGGCGCGCAGATGGGGAGGGGACGGCGGACGGAGATTTTGTGAAGATTTCCCTCCTGCCCCCGTCCATCCCCAGCCTCTTTTACAGCATATTCTATCAGCTACAGCGCCTTCATGAACCCCTTCTCGTCCCGGCTAGGCTACCCGATCATCGTTCACTCGCACCTGACCTGGGACTGGGTTTGGCAGCGGCCGCAGCAGTTTCTTTCCCGCTTCTCGGCCCGCCACCCGATCCTTTTCGTCGAGGGGCCGGTGCCGGTGCCGGGGCTGCCCCACGGCAAGGGCACGGTGGAAGTGCGTGAGGTGGAGGAGTTCCCCAACATCCTCATCCTGCGTAGCCACGTGCCGGCCGAGCGCTGGGGCGACGGCGCCTGGGTGGACAAGGAACGCCGCCGGTTGGTCCAGGAGGTTCTCGCCGGCCCGCTCGGGCTCGGTTTCGCCGACCCGGTGCAATGGTTTTACGACCCGATGGCGGTGGCGGCGTTCGCCGGGCACATGGACGAGCAGGCCATCGTGTTCGACTGCATGGACCAGCTCTCCCAGTTCCGCGGCGCGCCCAAGGAACTCATCCGCCGGGAGCGCGAGCTGCTGGCCATCGCCGACGTCGTCTTTGCCGGGGGTCCGAAGATCGGCAAGGACAAGATCAAGTATAACGCGAACACGCACACCTTCGGCTGCGGCGTGGACGTGGCCCACTTCGGCAAGGCCCGCGCGGACGAAACCGAGGTTCCCGCCGACGTCGCCGACTTGCCCGGACCGGTGTTCGGCTTCTTCGGTTGCGTGGACGAGCGCATTGATTACGATCTGCTCGCGAAACTGGCCGACGCCAACCCGGCGGGCAGCGTGGTCGTCATCGGCCCGCCCATCAAGGTGGACCCCGCCAGCTTCCCGCAGCGGCCGAACCTCCACTGGCTCGGCGCCCGGGACTACCAGCAGCTCCCGGCCTACGTCAAAGGCTTTGACGTTTGCCTGATGCCCTTCGCGCTCAACGAGGCGACGGAGTTCATCAACCCGACCAAGGCGCTCGAATACATGGCCACCGCCCGGCCGGTGGTCTCCACGGCGGTGGAGGACGTGGTCCTCCAGTTCAGCGACGTGTCGCAGGTCGCCCGTTCCCACGAGGAGTTCATCGCGTTCTGCCGGCGGGCCGCCGTTCACCCTGACCGGGCGACCATCGAGCGCGGGCTGGCGATGGCCGGTCGGAATTCCTGGGAGAGCATCGTTGCACGCATGGAGGAGCTCATCGGGGAAGCGCTCGAAACCGAGACCCCGACCTCGGCCGCGGCCAGCGGGGCGGCCTGAGCCGGTCAACGGGACCCCACCGGCCGCGGGAACGCGCAACCGCTGGGGGTTGCGAGGCGTAGGCTCTGCTCACCTCCAGGTTAAGTTAAAGGAACACGTAATGTTTGATTATCTCATCGTTGGCGCCGGGTTTGCCGGCAGCGTGCTGGCCGAGCGGCTGGCGCGGGTTGGCAACAAGCAAGTGCTCGTCGTGGACCGTCGCAACCATATCGCCGGCAACGCCTACGATTGTTACAACGACGCGGGCGTCCTGATCCACAAATACGGCCCGCACATTTTTCACACCAACTCGCGCGAGATCATTGACTACCTCTCGCAGTTCACCCTCTGGCGCGCCTACGAGCACCGGGTGCTGGCCAGCGTGGACGGGCGCCTGGTGCCGATGCCCATCAACCTCGACACCATCAACGCGCTCTACGGCCTGAACCTGACCTCGTTCCAAGTCGAAGAGTTCTTCGAGAAGATGGCCGAGAAGCGCGACCCGATCAAGACCTCCGAGGACGTGGTGGTTTCCAGGGTTGGCCGCGAGCTTTACGAGAAGTTTTTCCGCAACTACACGCGCAAGCAGTGGGGCTTAGACCCAAGTGAACTCGACGCGCAGGTCACGGCCCGCGTGCCGACGCGCACCAACCGCGACGACCGGTATTTCACCGACAGCTACCAGTCCATGCCGCTGCACGGGTTCACCCGGATGTTCGAGAACATGC